>NZ_JASEWO010000100.1:0-16821 GCF_030024295.1 Pantoea sp. Pa-EAmG | reverse complement strand
AGCCAGAGTGGATGATCCTGACCGTTCTGCCGGTTCTGCCGCCAGATCTGCGTCCACTGGTACCGCTGGATGGTGGTCGTTTCGCAACGTCCGATCTTAACGATCTGTATCGTCGCGTTATCAACCGTAACAACCGTCTGAAGCGTCTGCTGGATCTGGCTGCGCCGGACATCATCGTACGCAACGAAAAACGTATGCTGCAGGAAGCGGTAGATGCCCTGCTGGATAACGGTCGTCGCGGTCGTGCGATCACCGGTTCTAACAAACGTCCTCTGAAATCTTTGGCCGACATGATCAAAGGTAAGCAGGGTCGTTTCCGTCAGAACCTGCTCGGTAAGCGTGTTGACTACTCCGGTCGTTCTGTTATCACCGTAGGTCCATACCTGCGTCTGCATCAGTGCGGTCTGCCGAAGAAAATGGCACTGGAGCTGTTCAAACCGTTCATCTACGGCAAGCTGGAGCTGCGTGGCCTCGCCACCACCATCAAAGCCGCTAAGAAAATGGTTGAGCGTGAAGAAGCTGTCGTTTGGGATATCCTGGACGAAGTGATCCGCGAACACCCAGTACTGCTGAACCGTGCACCAACCCTGCACCGTTTGGGTATCCAGGCATTCGAACCTGTTCTGATCGAAGGTAAAGCAATCCAGCTGCACCCGCTGGTTTGTGCGGCATATAACGCCGACTTCGATGGTGACCAGATGGCTGTTCACGTACCGCTGACGCTGGAAGCCCAGCTGGAAGCGCGTGCGCTGATGATGTCTACCAACAACATCCTGTCACCTGCGAACGGTGAGCCAATCATCGTTCCTTCTCAGGACGTTGTTTTGGGTCTGTACTACATGACCCGCGACAAAGTGAACGCCAAAGGCGAAGGCATGGTACTGACCGGCCCGAAAGAAGCTGAGCGTGTTTATCGCGCTGGCCAGGCCGAGCTGCATGCGCGCGTTAAAGTGCGTATCACTGAATACAGCAAAAATGAGCAGGAAGAGCTCGTTGCGAAAACCAGCCTGATCGACACCACCATTGGTCGTGCGATTCTGTGGATGATCGTACCGAAAGGTCTGCCTTACTCCATCGTCAACCAGGCGCTGGGTAAGAAAGCGATCTCTAAGATGCTGAACACCTGTTACCGCATCCTGGGCCTGAAGCCGACCGTTATCTTTGCTGACCAGACCATGTACACCGGCTTTGCTTACGCAGCCCGTTCAGGTGCCTCTGTCGGTATCGACGACATGGTGATCCCGGCTAAGAAAGCGGAAATCGTCGCGGAAGCGGAAGCGGAAGTTGCTGAGATTCAGGAACAGTTCCAGTCTGGTCTGGTTACTGCTGGCGAACGTTACAACAAAGTCATCGATATCTGGGCCGCAGCCAACGAACGCGTTTCCAAAGCGATGATGGACAACCTGCAAACTGAAACTGTGATCAACCGTCACGGTGAAGAAGAGCAGCAGGTGTCGTTCAACAGCATCTACATGATGGCCGACTCCGGTGCGCGTGGTTCTGCAGCACAGATTCGTCAGCTGGCAGGTATGCGTGGTCTGATGGCTAAGCCAGATGGCTCAATCATCGAAACGCCAATCACCGCGAACTTCCGTGAAGGTCTGAACGTACTCCAGTACTTCATCTCGACCCACGGTGCGCGTAAAGGTCTGGCCGATACCGCACTGAAAACGGCGAACTCCGGTTACCTGACCCGCCGTCTGGTTGACGTGGCGCAGGACCTGGTGGTCACCGAAGACGACTGTGGCACATTCGAAGGCATCATGATGACCCCGGTCATCGAAGGTGGCGACGTTAAAGAGCCGCTGCGTGAGCGTGTACTGGGGCGTGTGACAGCAGAAGACGTGCTGAAGCCGGGCACTGCGGACATCCTGATCCCGCGTAACACCCTGATCGATGAGCACTGGTGTGACGTGGTTGAACTGAACTCCGTGGACGCGATTAAAGTGCGTTCCGTGGTGAGCTGTGAAACCGACTTCGGTGTGTGTGCACACTGCTACGGTCGCGATCTGGCACGTGGTCACATCATCAACAAAGGTGAGGCCATCGGCGTTATCGCAGCACAGTCCATCGGTGAGCCGGGTACACAGCTGACGATGCGTACGTTCCACATCGGTGGTGCGGCATCTCGTGCGGCTGCTGAATCCAGCATTCAGGTGAAGAACAAAGGTACTATCAAGCTGACTAACGCCAAGTCGGTAACCAACTCCTCAGGGAAACTGGTTATCGTCTCACGTAACGTTGAGCTGAAAATGATCGACGAGTTCGGTCGTACCAAAGAGAGCTATAAAGTGCCTTACGGTGCGGTCATGGCCAAAGGTGATGGCGAGCAGGTTGCAGCGGGCGAGACCGTAGCAAACTGGGATCCACATACCATGCCGGTTATCACTGAAGTGGGCGGTTTCATTCGCTTCACTGACATGATCGACGGTCAGACCATTACTCGTCAGACTGACGATTTAACCGGTCTGTCATCGCTGGTGGTTCTGGATTCTGCAGAACGTACTGCGGGCGGTAAAGATCTGCGTCCTGCGCTGAAAATCGTTGATGCGAACGGTAATGATGTTCTGATCCCTGGTACTGATATGCCAGCACAGTACTTCCTGCCGGGCAAAGCGATTGTGCAGTTGGAAGATGGCGTGAAGATCAGCTCGGGTGATACCCTGGCGCGTGTTCCGCAAGAATCTGGCGGTACCAAGGACATCACCGGTGGTCTGCCACGCGTTGCTGACCTGTTCGAAGCGCGTCGTCCGAAAGAGCCAGCTATTCTGGCGGAGATCAGCGGTATCATCTCCTTCGGTAAAGAGACCAAAGGTAAGCGTCGTCTGGTGATTACACCGGTTGATGGTAGCGATCCGTACGAAGAGATGATTCCAAAATGGCGTCAGCTGAACGTATTCGAAGGTGAGCGCGTAGAACGTGGTGACGTTGTTTCTGACGGCCCAGAGTCTCCGCACGACATCCTGCGTCTGCGTGGCGTCCATGCTGTGACCCGTTACATCACTAACGAAGTGCAGGAAGTTTACCGCCTGCAGGGCGTTAAGATTAACGATAAGCACATCGAAGTCATCGTGCGTCAGATGCTGCGTAAAGCAACCATCCTGAGCGCGGGTAGCTCGGAGTTCCTGGAAGGCGAGCAGGCGGAAGTCTCTCGTATCAAGATCTCCAACCGCGATCTGGAAGCGAACGGCAAAATCGGCGCGACGTACATGCGTGACCTGCTGGGTATCACCAAAGCCTCGCTGGCAACCGAATCGTTCATCTCTGCGGCATCGTTCCAGGAGACCACCCGTGTCCTGACCGAAGCAGCGGTAGCCGGCAAGCGCGACGAACTGCGCGGCCTGAAAGAGAACGTTATCGTGGGTCGTCTGATCCCGGCCGGTACCGGTTATGCTTACCACCAGGATCGTATGCGTCGCCGTCAGGCGGGTGAAGCACCGGTTGCACCGCAGGTGACTGCGGATGAAGCCTCTGCCAGCCTCGCTGAGCTGCTGAACGCTGGTCTGGGCGGTAGCGACGACGAATAATCGTCTGCTCTGCTGACCATGAAAAAACCCTGCCTCGGCAGGGTTTTTTTTCGTCTGAAATCCGCGTTATTTCTGATTGATATCCTGACGCGTCAGCCCGATATCACGCAGCTGCGCATCACTCAGGTGCGAAAGAATCTCCCGCGTTTCCCGTCTGGCCTGCCAGCGTTTTATCGCGCGCACGCCGCCACGAAAGATATCGAGTAAGGTCACGCTGAACGGTTTTGCCGCCCGGTTCTGATCGAATTCCATAATCCCAGCCCTCAATATGATGTCTGAACAACATTTTCCCTCTGATGGCGAATGCAATACAGATTCAAAAATCACTTATCTTTAACATACAGATTGCGCCCGTACCGATCTGAATGGTAGAAATAGGCGTCATCTGTACTGATTTTTGATCACCGTTAACGCAGCGAGGCACACAATGACGCGCTATCAACATCTGGCCTGTCTGCTTTCAGACCGAATTGAGCAGGGGCTGTATCGCAGCGGCGAACGCTTGCCCTCGGTGCGTACGCTCAGCATCGAGCACGGCGTCAGCATCAGCACCGTGCAGCAGGCTTATCATCTGCTGGAAGAGAAGCAGCTTATCGTGCCGCAGCCGCGTTCCGGCTATTTTGTCGCTACCCGTAAAGCCACGCCGCCGGTGCCGGCGATGACCCGACCCGTACAGCGTCCGGTTGAGATCACCCAGTGGGAATCGGTGCTGGAGCTGCTGAGCAGCCGCATTAATGGCGACGTGCTGCAGCTGGGCAGCGGCATGCCGGATCTGACCCAGCCGACGCTCAAGCCGCTGTGGAAAATCATGGGCCGCATGGCGCAGAAGCAGGACATGGATCAGCTCAACTACGACAGCCTGCTCGGCGTGGCAGCGCTGCGCGAGCAGATTGCGCGGCTGACAATTGACAGCGGCTGTCAGCTGACGGCGGAAGAAATTGTCATCACCACCGGTTGCCATGAAGCGCTGTCGGTGTCGATTCGCGCCGTGTGCGAGCCAGGCGATATCATTGCCGTTGAGTCGCCGGCGTTTCACGGCACCATGCAGACACTGCGCGGTCTGGGCATCCGCGCCATTGAAATCCCTACCGATGCGGTCAGCGGGATCAGTCTTGAGGCGCTGGAGCTGGCGTTTGAGCAGTGGCCAATCAAAGCGGTGGTGGTGGTACCCAACTGCAATAACCCGCTTGGATTTATCATGCCGGAAGCGCGTAAGCGCGCGCTGCTGACGCTGGCGCAGCGCTTTGACGCGGCGATCATTGAAGATGATGTTTACGGCGAGCTGGCGTGGGAGTATCCGCGTCCGATCACCATCAAATCGCTGGATATGGATGGCCGCGTGCTGCTGTGCAGTTCGTTTTCCAAAACCCTTGCGCCCGGCTTGCGCGTGGGCTGGGTCGCGCCGGGACGCTATCGCGATCGCGTACTGCACATGAAATATATTGGCACCGGTTCGACGGCAACGCAGCCGCAGTATGCGGTCGCGGAGTTTATTCGTCAGGGCCATTACCTGCCGCATTTGCGCCGCATGCGCCAGGTGTATCAGCGTAACTATGAGACGTTTAGCTGCTGGGTGCGCCACTATTTTCCCTGCGGCATTTGCGTCTCGCGGCCGCAGGGCAGTTTCCTGATGTGGATTGAGCTGCCGGAAGCCTTCGATGCGGTGCGGCTGAATGCGGAGCTGCGGGAGCTGAAAATCCAGGTGGCGGTCGGTTCGCTGTTTTCGGCGGCGGGTAAATATCGCAACTGCCTGCGCCTCAATTATGGTCTGCCAATGAATGAGCAAACCGAGCAGGCGATTGCCAGCCTCGGCGCAGCCGTGGAGCGTGCCATGCAGGCCTGCAGTGCGGAAACGCGCCATATCACCTCCCTGACAGAATAACGGTGGAAAGGCAGGGCCGGACAGAGAGTCGGGGAAGCCAGCCCTGGCCCGCTGCAAGCGACAGCGGGCAGGCTCACTTTAGCGATTGTCCCCGGTCGCGCCAGCCCTGACTGCTGCCGTTTGCGCGCCGTATTCGCGGATTTTTAGCGCCGTTGCAGTCAGTTACAACGCTTTTGCGACATGCTCTGGGGATTCTACCAGCGCCAGCAGCTGGCGGGTGGCCGCCTGCCAGTCTTCCGCCTGGGTAATCGCGCTGACCACGGCAATGCTGCCGACACCGGTCGCCAGCACCTCCGGCACGCGTGCCAGCGAAATGCCGCCAATCGCCACGGTGGGAATATGCTGCAGCCGCGCCAGATGGCGCTTCAGCTCGGCTATGCCCTGTGGCGCAGAGGGCATCTCTTTGGTTTGTGTCGGAAAGATGTGGCCGAGCGCAATATAGGACGGACGCAGCGCCAGCGCGCGATCCAGCTCGGCGTCATCGTGTGTCGACAGACCCAGGCGTAAGCCGGCGTGGCGGATAGCGTCCAGGTCGGCCACATCCAGATCCTCCTGACCAAGATGCACACCATAGGCGTTGTACTTAATCGCTAAGCGCCAGTAATCGTTGATAAACAGCCGCGCACCGTACTGTTTGCCCAGGGCGATGGCATCGCGTACTGCGGCTTCGATCTGGCGATCATCGCCATCTTTGATGCGCAGCTGGAGGGTGCGCACGCCGGCTGCCAGCAGGCGTTCAATCCACAACACGCTGTCGACAACCGGATAGAGCCCCAGTTTTGGCGCGGTGGCAGGGAAGGCTTCAGTCATCATTTTTCCTCTTTCAGGGCATCGGCGGCGTGATACAGCTCGCCGCCACGGCTACGGAAGGCATCGGACATTTGCGCCATGCCCAGCGCTATCGGCTGGGCTTCAGCCTGCTGGCGGGCGGCAAATTCGCGCACTTCCTGGGTGATTTTCATTGAACAGAATTTGGGGCCGCACATGGAACAGAAGTGGGCCACTTTGCCGGATTCCTGCGGCAGGGTTTCGTCGTGATAGGCCCGCGCGGTATGCGGATCGAGCGCCAGATTAAACTGATCTTCCCAGCGAAACTCGAAGCGAGCTTTCGACATGGCGTTGTCGCGGATCTGCGCGCCGGGATGGCCTTTAGCCAGATCGGCAGCGTGCGCGGCGATCTTGTAGGTAATCAGCCCCTGCTTAACATCCTCTTTATTCGGCAGGCCAAGGTGCTCTTTCGGCGTGACGTAGCACAGCATCGCGCAGCCAAACCAGCCGATCATGGCGGCGCCAATCCCGGAGGTGAAATGATCGTAGCCCGGCGCGATATCGGTCGTCAGCGGGCCCAGCGTATAAAACGGCGCTTCATGGCAGTGTTCCAGCTGCTCGGTCATATTGCGGCGGATCATCTGCATCGGCACGTGACCGGGGCCTTCAATCATGACCTGCACATCATATTGCCAGGCGATTTGCGTCAGCTCGCCTAAGGTACGCAGTTCGGCAAACTGGGCTTCGTCGTTGGCGTCCTGAATCGAGCCGGGACGTAAACCATCACCGAGCGACAGCGCGACATCATAGGCGGCGCAGATTTCACAGATTTCGCGGAAATGCTGGTAGAGGAAGTTTTCCTGATGATGTGACAGGCACCACTTCGCCATGATGGAGCCGCCGCGCGACACGATGCCGGTCAGCCGTTGTGCGGTCATCGGCACATAGCGCAGCAGCACGCCCGCGTGAATGGTGAAGTAATCAACGCCCTGCTCAGCCTGTTCCAGCAGGGTATCGCGGAAAATGTCCCAGTTAAGATCTTCTGCAATACCGTTGACCTTTTCCAGCGCCTGATAGATTGGCACCGTGCCGATCGGCACCGGACTGTTGCGCAAAATCCACTCGCGCGTTTCATGGATATAGCGGCCGGTCGACAGATCCATCACGGTATCTGCCCCCCAGCGCGTGGCCCACACCAGTTTTTCCACTTCCTCTTCAATCGACGAACTTACCGCCGAGTTGCCGATGTTGGCGTTGACCTTCACCAGAAAATTGCGGCCGATGATCATCGGCTCCGATTCGGGGTGATTGATGTTGGCAGGAATGATGGCGCGGCCGCTGGCCACTTCGGCGCGTACGAATTCGGCGCTGATATTCTCTGGCAGCTGCGCACCAAAGCCGTGGCCGGCGTGCTGCTGCAACAGCGTTGCACTGCGGATACGCTCACGTCCCATGTTTTCGCGCAGCGCGATAAACTCCATCTCCGGCGTGATGATGCCCTGACGCGCATAATGCAGCTGCGTGACGCGGCGACCCGCTTTGGCACGGCGCGGCAGCGGCAGGTGTTCAAAACGCAGATGATCCAGCCCGTCATCTGCCAGCCGCTGCTGACTGTAGCTTGAGCTGAGTGCGCTGATGGTTTCGCTGTCGTTGCGTTCGGCAATCCAGCCGGCGCGTAATTTTGCCAGACCCTGATGCACATTAATGGTCGCGTGGGGATCGCCATAGGCACCGGCAGTGTCATACACCGGCACCGGTTCATTTTCTGCGTATTGCGGATGATCTTTGCTGCCGCCGGTGTGCGTCGGGCTGAGCTGAATTTCGCGCATCGGGACGCGGATATCCGCGCGGCTGCCGCTGATCCAGATACGTTTGGAGTTAGGGAAGGCGGTTCCCTGGAGCGAATCGATAAATTTTTGCGCCTGCGCGCGTTGTTCACGACGTGAGGTTTTAGCATCAGACATAGCAAGTTTCCTGAAAACAAGGGGAAGCTGCTTGTCCGGAGTCCGGAAGGAGTAACAGAAACGGTGCCGGGCGCCTGACTGCACCGTGCTGATCACATCTACTCTTGTTCCCTTCGCAGGTACTAACCTGATCAGGTTCCGCGGATCCCGAATTAACGGTCTCAGCCCCTAAGGGCACTCCGACAAGTTTACGTTTTACGCGATAAGCGACTTTACTGACTGCTGCACGCTGCGCTTATATCGCAAAGTTTGATTGTGGATTGTCGTTAAAAAAGACAATAAAAAAGCCCATTCAGCATAAAAGGGCTTTTCCTGAATAACAAGTCTTTTACAACTGCAGCGGTTCAGGCCGGACGAGCAATGGTGCTGTCATTGGCTACCGGCGGGCGCGCCAGCTGGTTATCCCAGGCGAGCTGAATCAGTTTGTCTTCCAGCGTAAAGCGTGACTCCAGCGCTTCGCCCACTTCTGACAGCGCCTGCTGGAAATCCACGCAGTTGTCGTCATTAATGGCCTGCTGCAGATGGCTGTCATACAGTTGCATCAGCCGTTCAGTATTGCCTTCCAGCGCCGGATAGATCTGCGCTGCCGCAATCATCGGGCTGTCGCCGGACATCTCGCTGATGATGCGCTCGTAAACGCTGAAGTGGCCGGTAGAGAGATAGTCCACCAGACGATGGCAAAACGCATCCAGCGCCTGTTCATCCAGCGCGGTCAGCGCTTCTTTGTTCGGCTTCATGCCAATTAACTCGTAATAGGTGACGAGCAGCTGTCGACGGGCGCGCAACCATGAGTCGACTAATTCATTACCGCCACCTACACGCTCGGTCAGGTTATCTAACTGGGTAAGCATACGGGGCTCCAGGTGAGTTATAGTTGTTTATTACACACTTAACATCAGGATTTCAGCGTGCCATTTGACGCTAAGGACAACGATTAAGATGCAACGTGAGATCTCAAGCGTAGACGCTGGCTGGTGGATTGTCAGCTCCGCGCAGAAACTTTGGTTGCCGCAAGGCGAGTTGCCGCATGGCTTATCCGGCGAGTTTGGCCTGACCGGCAGCAGCGGCAGAGTGATTGGCGAGTGGCAGGGCGAAAACGTCTGGCTGGTATGCGAAGCGCGTCCGGACAATATGGCCTCGGTGCGCCAGCTGATTGACGAAGATGTCGGTCTGTTTCAGCTCGCCGGGCGCGGCGTGCAGCTGGCTGAGTTCTACCGTTCGCATCGCTGGTGCGGCTATTGCGGCCATGAAATGCAGCACAGCAAGCGCGAATTTGCCTGCCTGTGCAGCCACTGCCGCGAGCGCTACTATCCGCAAATCGCCCCCTGTATCATTGTGGCGATTCGTCGCGGTGAGGAGATCCTGCTGGCAAACCATGCGCGCCATCGCAACAGCATCTACACCGTGCTGGCCGGTTTTGTCGAAGTCGGCGAAACGCTGGAGCAGGCGGTGGCCCGCGAGGTGATGGAAGAGAGCAACGTGCGGGTAAAAAATGTGCGTTACGTGACCTCGCAGCCGTGGCCGTTTCCGCACTCGCTGATGATGGCGTTCATGGCGGAGTACGATGGCGGCGAGCTGCAGCATGATGGTAAAGAGCTGCTGGATGCTGGCTGGTATCGTTACGACGACCTGCCCCTGTTGCCGCCGCCGGGCACCGTGGCGCGCCGGCTGATTGAAGATACGGTTGCGCTGTGTCGCGCCAGCGCGGCGTGAAAATGCTACACTGCCGGCCTTAGCATGAGAGAGCCCATTATGAGTGAACTGAAGAACGATCGTTATCTGCGCGCCCTGTTACGCCAGCCGGTGGATATCACCCCGGTATGGATGATGCGACAAGCCGGGCGTTACCTGCCGGAATACAAAGCCACGCGCGCTGAGGCCGGTGATTTTATGTCGCTGTGTAAGAACGCGGAGCTGGCATGCGAAGTCACCCTGCAGCCGCTGCGCCGCTATGCGCTGGATGCCGCGATCCTCTTCAGCGATATCCTCACCATTCCGGATGCGATGGGCCTGGGGCTCTACTTTGAGACCGGCGAAGGCCCGCGTTTCTCCCATCCAATCATCTGTCGTGCCGATGTGGATAAACTGCCGGTGCCGGATCCGGAGCAGGAGCTGGGTTACGTGATGAATGCGGTGCGCACCATCCGTCACAACCTCAAAGGCGAAGTGCCGCTGATCGGTTTCTCCGGCAGCCCGTGGACGCTGGCAACCTACATGGTAGAAGGCGGCAGCAGCAAGGCTTTCACCAAAATCAAGAAGATGATGTACGCCGAGCCGCAGACACTGCACGCGCTGCTGGATAAGCTGGCAGAGAGCGTGATCCTTTACCTCAACGCGCAGATTAAAGCGGGTGCGCAGTCGGTGATGGTGTTTGATACCTGGGGCGGCGTGCTGACCGGGCGCGACTATCGCGAATTCTCACTCTATTACATGCACAAAATCGTCGACAGCGTGCTGCATGAGAACGAAGGACGACGCGTGCCCATCACCCTGTTTACCAAGGGCGGCGGCCAGTGGCTGGAAGAGATGGCGGCCACCGGCTGTGATGCGCTGGGTCTTGACTGGACCACCGATATTGGCGAAGCGCGGCGCCGTGTGGGCGATAAAGTCGCGCTGCAGGGCAACATGGATCCGTCTATGCTGTATGCACCCCCTGCACGAATTGAGCAGGAAGTGGCAGGGATTCTGGAAGGCTTTGGCGCAGGCGAAGGCCACGTCTTCAACCTCGGTCACGGGATTCATCAGGATGTTCCGCCAGAGCACGCTGGCGCGTTTGTGGAGGCGGTGCATCGGCTATCACGACCATATCATCAGGGATAAGCATGGATTTAGCCGCACTACGACAGCAACAGGTACAGCTCGCCGCCAGCGTGGTGCGGCAGGATGATTTTGACGTACTGCCGCCGCGCTTCATTGGCGGCGCCGATGTCGGTTTTGAACAGGGCGGCGAGGTAACGCGCGCCGCCCTGGTGATCCTCGAATACCCTTCATTAACGCTGGTGGAGCATCGCATCGCGCGTGTCGCGACCACCATGCCTTACATCCCCGGTTTTCTCTCGTTTCGCGAAATTCCAGCCCTGCAGGCGGCGTGGCAGCAATTGTCGCAGCGGCCCGATCTGCTGTTCGTCGATGGCCATGGCATCTCTCATCCGCGCCGACTGGGCGTTGCCGCGCATTTCGGCTCGCTGCTGGATGTGCCGACTATCGGCGTAGCGAAAAAGCGCCTGTGCGGCCGTTTCGCTGAGCTGAATGCGGCACCGGGCAGTCGTCAGCCGCTGATGGATAAAGGCGAGCAGATTGCCTGGGTATGGCGCAGCAAGACGCGCTGCAATCCGCTGTTTGTCTCAACCGGCCACCGCGTCAGCCTCGACAGCGCACTGCACTGGGTTGAAGCCTGCATGGCTGGCTACCGCTTGCCGGAGCCAACGCGCTGGGCCGATGCCGTGGCGTCTGGCCGTCCCGCTTTTGTGAAGTGGCAAAATGCGCGCTAACGCTGTTTGTGTGCGGCTTTTGCGGTACACTGCCGCCAGCTAATCTACCGAGAGTAAGTTTGATGTTACAGAACCCCGTCCATTTGCGTCTGGCGAAGCTGGAAAGCTGGCAGCACATGACCTTTATGGCCTGTCTGTGCGAGCGGATGTTCCCCAATTACTGGGCCTTCTGTCAGCAGACCGAGTTTGCCGATCCGCAGCTCTATCGCCGCATTCTCGACCTGGTGTGGGAAAGCCTGACGGTGAAGGATGCCAAAATCAATTTCGACAGCCAGCTGGAGAAACTGGAAGCGGCGATCCCAAACGGTGACGACTTTGACGTTTACGGCGTGCACCCGGCGATTGACGCCTGCGTGGCGCTGAGTGAACTCCTGCACGCGCAGCTGAGCGGTGAAACGCTGGAGCACGCCATCGAAGTCAGCCGCACGTCGATCACTACCGTGGCCATCCTCGAAATGACCCAGGCCGGTCGCGAAATGAGCGACGAAGAGCTGCGTGACAACCAGGCGGTAATTGACGAATGGGACCTGCAGTGGGAGATTTTTCGCCTGCTGGCAGAGTGCGAAGAACGGGACCTGGAGCTAATCAAAGGGCTACGTGCAGACCTGCGTGAAGCCGGAATCAGTAACATCGGTATAATTTTTCAGCAATAAGGCGAGAAAACGTGACTTCAGGCCCGAATTACCGCGCCTGGAGGCTTCACATCAGCCCCCTGTCTGGTCTACATTTGGGGGGCTGAAAATTGTGGCTATCTTTGCGTGCAGGTTGAAGAGTGCCAGAATATGGCTTTTCCCTCGCACTCGTTGCTTAGCAAGCGATAAATACACTTTAAGGATAACTTATGAACAAGACTCAACTGATTGATGTGATCGCAGAGAAAGCTGACCTGTCAAAAACCCAGGCTAAAGCTGCGCTGGAATCTACCCTGGCTGCGATCACTGAGTCTCTGAAAGAAGGTGATGCTGTACAACTGGTTGGTTTTGGTACTTTTAAAGTGAACCACCGCGCTGAGCGTACCGGTCGCAACCCGCAGACTGGCAAAGAGATCAAAATCGCTGCAGCTAACGTGCCAGCGTTCGTCTCTGGTAAAGCACTGAAAGACGCTGTTAAGTAAGTTTTCCGCATCGCGGTTTAGCTTTAAAAGAGGGGCGATTTCGCCCCTTTTTGTTACCGGGGCCTGCTATGCTGAACATCTCTCCTCAGCGCCTCTGCGCCATCCTCCTCGGGGTATTACTCACCGGCTGCAGTGCCACTCCCGATCTTCCGGCTTTCACCGCCAGCGGCTATCTGTCTGACCGTGGCACGGTGCGAATCTGGCGTAAAAACGGCGACCACGAAGCCGTCCATCTGCGTACTGTCTACACCCCTTTCAATGGCGATAGCCGGGAAACCACCGACTATATCTGGCAGGCGGATCAACTGCTGAGCGTGGAACGGCACGTCACTGGCCAGCAGCCGGACGACGTAACCCTGCGTTTCGACCATCAGGGCAACCTCAATTTTATGCAGCGACAGCTGGCTGGCCGGCGTGAAGCCGTCAGCGCCGACAGCGTCGAGCTGTACCGGTTTGACGCGCAGCGCATGCTGGCGCAGAGCAATGCACTGCTGAGTGGCCGGGTACTGTTGCGGCAGGGGCACTGGCAGGGCGGTACGCAGGTTCGTGACTGTGAGGGGCAGCAGGTGAATGTGGCGTTCGATCGCGACACGCTGGCGACGCTGTATCGACAACAGCAGGGGCAGCAACAGCCGATTACCCTGTCGTGGCTGGAAGCGCCAGAGGGGATTCAGCTGCTGCGTGCCACGCCGGAAGATGAGTGCCGCTGGCAGCCGAAAGAGCCTGATTTTTAGCGGCGACCAGCTGGCCGCCGCCGGGGGCTTACTTGCGGTTAATCGCGCGGTAACCGATATCATTACGGCAGAAGCTGCCGTTCCATGAGATGTGCTGCGCCAGCGCGTAGGCATTCTTCTGCGCTGCTGCCACATCTTCACCCAGCGCAGTCACGCACAGTACGCGACCGCCGCTGGTTACCACCAGGTCATCTTTCAGGGTGGTGCCGGCATGGAATACCTTCCCGTCCGGTACGTCTTCCAGCGGCAGACCGTGGATCTGATCGCCCGTGTTGTAGTCGCCCGGATAACCGCCAGCGGCCAGCACCACGCCGAGTGACGGGCGCGGATCCCACTGTGACTGCTGCTGATCGAGCTTGCCGTCGACGGCGGCGAGGCACAGCGCGACCAGATCCGACTGCAGGCGCAGCATGATCGGCTGCGTTTCCGGATCGCCGAAGCGGCAGTTGAATTCGATCACCTTCGGCTGACCGGCTTTGTCGATCATCAGACCGGCATACAGGAAACCGGTGTAGGTGTTACCTTCCGCTTTCATGCCGTTGACGGTTGGCCAGATGATCTGATCCATCACGCGCTGGTGGATCTCATCGGTCACTACCGGTGCCGGTGAGTAAGCGCCCATGCCACCGGTGTTCGGCCCGGTGTCGCCGTCGCCAACACGTTTGTGATCCTGGCTGGTGGCCATTGGCAGGACATTATCGCCGTCCACCATCACGATGAAGCTGGCTTCTTCACCATCAAGAAACTCTTCGATGACGATGCGGTGACCTGCGTCGCCAAATGCATTGCCGGCCAGCATGTCCTGTACTGCCGCTTCCGCTTCGGCCAGCGTCATGGCGACAATGACGCCTTTACCCGCGGCCAGACCGTCCGCTTTGATGACGATCGGCGCGCCTTTCTCACGCAGGTAAGCCAGCGCGGGTTCCACCTCGGTGAAGTTCTGGTATTCCGCCGTCGGGATCTGCTGGCGGGCAAGGAAATCTTTGGTGAAGGCTTTTGAGCCCTCCAGCTGCGCGGCCGCCTGCGTCGGGCCAAAGATTTTCAGGCCGGCAGCGCGAAACGCATCGACTACGCCAATCACCAGCGGCGCTTCCGGTCCGACGATGGTCAGGTCGATGTTTTCCTGCTGCGCAAACGCCAGCAGTGCCGGAATATCGGTGGCGCTGATGGCCACGTTCTGCAGGGCCGGCTCCAGCGCGGTACCGGCGTTGCCTGGCGCAACAAATACCGTTTCTGCCAGCGGCGACTGTGCTGCTTTCCACGCCAGCGCGTGTTCACGTCCACCATTACCAATCACTAAAATTTTCATCGTTACGGCTCCAGGCTATTAATGGCGGAAATGACGCATGTCAGTGAAGATCATCGCGATGCCGTGCTCGTCGGCGGCAGCAATAACTTCATCATCGCGAATGGAACCGCCCGGCTGGATCACACAGGTGATGCCCACTGCTGCTGCGGCATCAATGCCATCGCGGAACGGGAAGAAGGCGTCGGAAGCCATGGCGGAACCCTTCACCTCCAGTCCTTCGTCAGCGGCTTTGATGCCGGCAATTTTGGCAGAGTAAACGCGGCTCATCTGGCCCGCGCCAATACCGATCGTCATGTTGTCGCGTGCATACACAATGGCGTTGGATTTAACGAACTTCGCCACTTTCCAGCAGAACAGCGCGTCACGCAGCTCCTGTTCGGTCGGCTGACGTTGGCTGACAACGCGCAGCTGGCTGGCATCGACCATACCGAGATCGCGATCCTGAACCAGCAGTCCACCGTTGACGCGTTTGAAGTCGAGACCGGCCACGCGGCTCTGCCACTGACCGCACACCAGAACGCGGACGTTCTGTTTGGCTGCGGTCACGCGCAGTGCCGCTTCACTGGCCGATGGCGCAATAATGACTTCCACGAACTGACGGCTGATGATCGCCTGCGCGGTCGCTTCATCCAGCTCACGGTTAAAGGCGATGATGCCGCCGAACGCCGAGGTCGGATCGGTTTTATAAGCGCGCTCGTAGGCGGCAAGAATTGAATCGCCTACGGCGACGCCGCATGGGTTAGCGTGCTTGACGATAACGCAGGCTGGCTCGCTGAACTCCTTGACGCACTCCAGTGCCGCATCGGTATCGGCAATATTGTTGTAGGACAGCGCTTTGCCCTGCAGCTGCTGTGCGGTGGCGACCGACGCTTCGCTGACTTGCTCTTCAATATAGAAAGCAGCGTCCTGATGGCTGTTCTCGCCGTAACGCATATCCTGCTTTTTAATAAAGTTGAGGTTCAGGGTGCGCGGGAAGCGGCCCGCCGGCGCAGAGCTTTCGCCGTGATAGGCCGGTACCAGGCTGCCAAAGTAGTTGGCAATCATGCTGTCGTAAGCGGCAGTGTGTTCGAAGGCTTTGATTGCCAGATCGAAACGGGTTTCCAGCGTCAGGGAGTTTTCGTTGGCATCGAGCTCCGCGATGATCGCGTCGTAGTCACTGCTCTTCACCACGATCGCCACGTCTTTGTGGTTCTTGGCTGCCGAGCGCACCATAGTGGGACCGCCGATATCAATGTTCTCAACGGCATCTTCCAGGCTGCAGTCAGGTTTCGCCACGGTCTGGGCAAAGGGATAGAGGTTAACGACCACCATGTCGATAGGATTGATGGCGTGCTCGGCCATGATGGCATCATCAGTGCCGCGACGGCCCAGAATGCCACCGTGCACTTTGGGGTGCAGCGTTTTGACGCGTCCATCCATCATTTCCGGGAAACCGGTGTAGTCAGAAACTTCAGTAACGGGCAGGCCCGCATCTGCCAGCAGGCGAGCAGTACCACCTGTGGAGAGCAGCTCAACACCACGGCTGGAGAGTGCCTGAGCAAATTCGAGGATACCGGCTTTATCAGAGACACTGAGTAGAGCGCGGCGTACAGGACGACGTTGTTGCATGGTGGTTTTATCCCTTGGCTTTGTTTCGCGTAAATAAGAGCGTTACATCAGGCTTAACTTTCTCTCTCTATATATAGAAGAGAACATTTACCTCAGGTAACGCCCCAGAAGGGGCATCCTTGACGTCGCGGGGCATTGTAGCGAAAACGTTTGCGCGATGCTCGCCTAAATTTATTACCGGCTGCAGATGTGGATAACTTTGTGTGTAACCGGGTATAAGACGGGGTTTTGCTGTGGAATGCAGCGAACGATTGTTTTTATTGAATTTAGCGGTTGCGCGTGCCGAACAACTCCCTATAATGCGCCTCCATCGACACGGCACAACGACTTACGGAATGCGGTGTAGACAGGAAGCTTCGTTAAGAACTTCCGCCGGAGAAAAACGCTGAAAAAAGTGTTTGACTCTGAAGGAGGAAAGCGTAAT
>NZ_JASEWO010000328.1:0-2105 GCF_030024295.1 Pantoea sp. Pa-EAmG | reverse complement strand
CGATATCGCGTATACAGATTGCCGATCTCAGCCAGCTTGCGCCCGCCAGCGTCACGAAAATTACCCGCCAGCTTATTGAGCGCGGCCTGATCAAAGAGGTAGAGCAACAAGCCTCTACCGGTGGTCGCCGCGCCATTTCCATCATTACCGAAACTCGCCATTTTCATACCATCGGCGTTCGCTTAGGACGCAATGATGCCACGCTGACATTATTCGATCTGAGCGGAAAATCGCTGGCGCAGGAAGATTATCCCCTGCCTGAGCGCACCCAGGAAACGCTGGAGAATGCGCTGTTCAATGCCATCACGGCATTTATGGCGGCGCATCAACGCAAGATTCATGAATTAATCGCGATCGCGGTGATTCTGCCAGGCTTGGTGGACCCGATTAACGGCATTATTCGCTATATGCCGCACATCGCTGTCAGCCACTGGCCGCTGGTATCCAGCTTGCAGAAACGCTTTAACGTCACCAGCTTTGTCGGTCACGATATCCGTAGTCTGGCGCTGGCGGAGCACTATTTCGGTGCAAGTCGTGACTGTGCAGACTCCATTCTGGTGCGTTTACATCGCGGTACCGGCGCGGGCATCATCGCTAACGGCCATATTTTCCTCGGCAGCAACGGCAACGTGGGCGAAATTGGCCACATCCAGGTCGATCCATTGGGTGAGCGCTGCCACTGCGGCAACTTTGGCTGTCTGGAAACGATTGCCGCCAATGGCGCGATTGAAAATCGCGTGCGCCATTTGCTCAACCAGGGCTATCCCAGCACGCTGACGCTGGATAACTGCCTGATGCCGCAAATTTGCCGTGCCGCCAACCAGGGCGATGCGCTGGCCTGCGAAGTGATTGAGTATGTAGGGCGTTATCTCGGGAAAGCGATTGCGATTGCCATTAACCTGTTCAACCCACAAAAGGTGGTATTGGCGGGGGAAATCACCGACGCAGACAAAGTGCTGTTCCCGGCGATTGAAGGCTGCATTAATACCCAGGCGCTGAATGCCTTCCGCAAAAACCTGCCGGTGGTGCGTTCCGAACTGGATCATCGTTCCGCTATTGGCGCCTTTGCCCTGGCGAAACGTGCGATGCTGAATGGTATTTTGCTGCAGCATCTGCTGGAAGAATAATTGAAGCCTGCCGTCTGGCGGGCCCGACCGGAAGCCAATATGACCATCAAAAGCGTAATCTGTGACATCGACGGCGTGTTGATGCACGACAATACCGCCGTGAAAGGCGCGAATGAGTTTCTGCAGCGCATCCTTGAAAAAGAGATGCCGCTGGTGGTGCTGACCAACTATCCGTCGCAAACCGCTCAGGATCTGGCAAACCGTTTTGCCAATGCGGGTGTCGAGGTACCGGATTCAGTGTTCTATACCTCGGCGATGGCGACCGCCGATTTCCTGCGTCGTCAGGAAGGCAAAAAAGCCTACGTGATTGGCGAAGGCGCGCTGATTCACGAACTGTATAAAGCCGGATTTACCATCACCGATGTGAATCCCGATTTTGTGATTGTTGGGGAGACGCGCTCCTTTAACTGGGAAATGATGCATAAAGCGGCTTTCTTTGTGGCTAATGGCGCACGCTTTATCGCCACCAACCCGGATACCCACGCACGCGGTTTTGTGCCAGCCTGCGGTGCACTCTGCGCCGGTATCGAAACCATCTCCGGTCGCAAACCGTTTTACGTCGGTAAGCCGAGCCCGTATATCATGCGTGCTGCGCTAAATAAGATGCATGCCCACTCGGAAGAGACGGTGATTGTCGGCGATAACCTGCGCACCGATATTCTGGCCGGATTCCAGGCGGGCCTGGAAACCATTCTGGTGCTCTCCGGGGTTTCGACGCTGAGTGACATTGATGCGATGCCTTTCCGCCCTGACTGGATTTACCCTTCAGTGGCCGATATCGACCTGTTCTAAACCTTCTCTTATCGCGTTTACTTATCGCCCTGCCCGCACGTCGTGTGAGCAGGGCGTTTGTTTTTACATCCCTTTATTATGATTCTGTGCACCGTTAATTGCGCAGGAAATCATCCAAAACGCCAATTCATTAGACGCCATCTAATTTAATTGACATTTGATTAGATGAAAATCAATTTATAACCC
>NZ_JASEWO010000099.1:0-17293 GCF_030024295.1 Pantoea sp. Pa-EAmG | reverse complement strand
TCATAGCTTAGATAAGATGTATGTGCAATTCAGTAATATCTATCAAGTTTTTGATCAAATCGATGAACAATTCTTGAAAATCGATCAGCGTTTTGAACAAATCGATGAGCGATTCAGGCAAATTGATAAACGCTTTGAAAAAGTGGATGAGCGCCTGCTGGATCTCGACCATCGCATGCAGCTCGGTTTCAATGAGCTCAAACGCGATAATCTCTGGCATCGGCGGCTGATGATGGCGATGGCCAGCGCCTTTGTGTTATCAGCCGCCAAATATATTTTTGCCGGTTAGCCGGGTAGCCAGCCCGGCGCGCGCGTCAGGCCTGACGTAATGTCTCCAGCCTGGCGCGTTGCTGCCCACGGGCGTCGAAATTGTCTGCCGCCAGCCAGCGCTCAAAGCCCAGCTTCACCTGCGGCCATTCGCTGTCGATGATAGAGAACCAGGCGGTATCCCGGCTGCGATTTTTATACACCATCACCTGACGGAACGTGCCTTCATAACGGAAGCCCAGCCGCAGTGCGGCGTTGTACGACGGCTGGTTACAGCTGTCGCATTTCCACTCGTAGCGACGATAGCCGAGTTGTTCGAAGGCGTAACGCATCAGCAGATAGTGGGCTTCGGTGGCCATGCGGGTTTGCTTCAGCAACGGAGAGAACACCACAAAGCCGACTTCCATCACACCGTGCTGCGGTTCAATGCGCATCAGCGCCAGCGAGCCGATCGCCTGCCCGCTTTGCCGATCAATAACCGCGAAGTGCAGGTAATCCGGACTCTGCTGGCACTGCTGCGCAAACGCCAGATAAGACGCTTCATCGTCAAAGCGCCCGACCGGCAGCCAGGTCCAGTCGCGGTCATCTTCCGCCAGCGCATAAGCCGCATACAGCTCGCGACCGTGACGTGCGGCATCCAGCGGCTCCAGCCGGCAATATTGTCCGGTGAAAATCTGCCCCTGCGGCAGCGGGCGCGGCTGCCACGCCTCCAGCGCCGGGCCGATGGGTTGTCCATAACGATTGGTCTGCGATGACATACGGCGATTCCTTCTGTGTGAGAGTGACAGCGTGCAGCGTGCCACTTTGCTGGTTCAGGAAAAAGCGCCACAATGTGATAAATCGATAGATCCACGGAGGCGCCGATGCGCGCACTAAACCGGCATTCGCTGCTGCTGGCACCGCTAGAAGCCGACGGCAGCCTGACACTGCAACAGCAGCTGTATCAGCGGCTGCGCCAGGCGATACTGAATGGTCAGCTGGCGGCGGGCACGCGCCTGCCGGCGACCCGCCAGCTGGCGGCTGAACTGCAGGTGTCGCGCAATACGGTGATCGCCGTCTGGTCACAGCTACAGGCGGAAGGATTTATCCTCAGCGACCGCCAGGGAAGCCGCGTCAGCCGGCTGGCGCACACGCCGCTGCCCGCGCAGGCGTCCGACGACAGCACCGACTGGCCGGTTTCCGCGCGCGCTGCCGGGTTGCACTCGCTGCATCGCCTCTCCAGTCAGGAGCTGGCGCTGCGCCCGAGCACGCCGGCGCTGGCGCATTTCCCGCTGGCGCAGTGGCGTCGCGCACTCAATCAAACCGCGCAGCAGGCACAGCTGCTGGGCTACGGCGATCCGCTGGGTGAGCTGGCGCTGCGTGAGGCGCTGGCGCAGCATCTGGCGCTGGCGCGCGGCGTGCGCTGTGCGCCGCAGCAGATTGTGATTACCGAAGGCGCGCAGCAGGCGCTGACGCTGTGCGTCGCGCTGCTCACCAATCGTGGTGACACCGGCTGGGTGGAGGAGCCGGGCTATCGCGGCGCCAAAGCGGCGATGCGCCTCGGCGATCTGCAGATCGAGCCGATTGCGGTGGATGCGCAGGGACTGGCACCGACAGCGCAGGACTGGCAGCAGCGCCCGCCGCGGCTGATTTACACCACGCCGACGCATCAGTATCCCACCGGCGCGATCATGAGCGCCGCGCGCCGGCTGGCGCTGCTGGCGGCGGCACAGCGGCATCAGGCGTGGATTATCGAAGATGATTACGACAGCGATTTTCGCTACAGCGGCGAGCCCATCGCCGCGATGCAGGGCATGGCGCAGCCGACGCCGGTGATTTACATCGGCTCCTTCAGCAAGACCCTGTTTCCGGCGCTGCGCATCGGCTACATGGTGCTGCCCGCCCCGCTAATGCTGCGGCTGCGGCCGGCCTTGCATGAGCTGTTACGCGGCGGTAACCGGCCGGAACAGCAGGCGCTGGCGCTGTTTTTACGCAGCGGGGATTTCAATCGCCACCTGAGCAAAATGCGCCGTCTGTATCGTCAGCGGCAGGCCACGCTGCGGGCTGCGCTACAGGAGACATTTGGTGCCCAGGTGCCGCTGCTGGGCGGTGAATGCGGCATGCATCTGGTGTTGCCGCTGGCGGATACGGTGGATGATGTGGCGCTGACGGCGCAGCAATTTCGCCATGGCTATGCGCCTGGCGCGCTGTCCGGCTTTTATCTGGGCGGGCAAAAACAACAGGGACTGGTGCTGGGATACGGTAATACCAGCACCAGTCAGATAATGGCAGGCGTGGCGCAGTTAGCGCGACTGCTGCCGGGCATTAACCCTTGAAGAAAATGTCGCCGGATTTGCCCATCACGATCTTGCCACTGTCGTCAGTGATCAGGATGTAGTTGGCGTTGATGTAAGCCCAGTGCGTGCCTTCCTGCGGTGCAGGCAGGTGGCGCGGCTGCCACTCAACGATGGTGTACTGCTTTTTACGGTACTCATCCGGCACGACGTCACCGACTTTATACTCTTTGTAATCGATGATAATGGTGTGCAGATCGTAATTATTGGCGGCGGATGGCGCTTCACCCGGACCGTTTTGTGACGGGCGAATCGGCGCGACATCGCCACTGGATTCTGCCGGTTCACTGCTGGCGGGCGCATCGCTGGTGGCCGCTGGCGCTGAGGCGTCAGGTGCGGTTTGCTGCACCTGCGGCGGCATCGGTACGCTATCGGTTTGCTCACCTTCTGCCAGCGCTGCTGGCGTCAGGCTTAAAGCGCCCAGAAAAATTCCTGCTGAAAGAAGGGTGACGTGTGTCCTGCGCATTGGTGATTTCCACTCTGGTTAATTATTTAACTGTCCCATTTACTGACAAGCGCCACGTGCGGAAGGTTCCCGCGCCGCGCTTTGCGCGTCAAATTTCGCTCCACAGCATACCTCAGGCGGCGCGCTTTGCTGAGCAGCAAAATTGCAAGCAACCGTGTTCAGCACCCGGCGATCTTTACGCGCCAAATCACGCAGCAGCGCAATGCCGAGATAGTTGCTCCAGTTGAAGGCGTTTTGCAGCACCACGATGGCATTGCCGTGGGCGCGATCGTAGCCAATAAAGCTGGCATAACCGCCAATATACCCCACCTGATAAGTGATCTGCTGCTGACCATAGGTATCGGTTACCCAGGCGATATTCTGCGCCTGATTGCCATGCTGCTCATAAGGATGATTGACCTGCGCCAGCGCCTGGCCGAGCGCGCCCTGTGCATCGCTGTGCAGATGCGCATCGAGGTAGCGAATCAGATCGCGCGCATTGCTGTACAGGCTGGCGGCCGCCACCATATTGCCGCGAAAGGCCCAGTCCGGCGTCAGCTGACCGCGCGCAATCAGTTTCGGCTGATCGCCGGCGTGGCCCAGCGCGCGCCACGGATAGCCGCGCAGGGTTTGTGGATGGAAGCTGCTGCTGGTCATGCCAAGCGGACCAAACAGCTGCTGCTGCGCCAGCGTTTCAATGTCCTGATGCAGGCGATGCTGCAGAATGTAGCCCAGCAGCGCATAGCCGAGATTGGAGTACTGCGCCGCCGGGTGCGCGGGGGCGCTGAAATCGGCCAGATAACTCAGCACGGCATCGCTATCCAGATTGCCGTAAAAATTTTCGCCGCTGCGCAGGTAAGCCATAAATTTCAGGAACATCGGCAGATCCATATCCTGGCGCGGCAGCCCCGAGGTGTGCGTGACCAGCTGCAGCAGCGTGATGCGTTTTGCATCCTCACTCAGCGGCACGCCGCGCGGCAGCAGCGTGGCCAGCGTGTCGTTCCAGTGCAGCTCGCCGCGATCCACCAGCCCGATAATGACCTCTGCAGTAACGCCTTTACTCAGCGAGCCCAGCGCAAACAGCGTATCCGGCGTGATGGGATAACGCTGGCGCGCATCGGTGACGCCATAGCTGTAAAACTGCGGCGCGCCGCGCTGGTGAATAATGGCGATGCTAATGCCGGTCACCTGCTTTTGCTGCATGTAGTGGCGCACAATGTCATCGACGTTTTCATGGAAGGAGGCGTGGGAAAGATAGACGCGATCGCCCACCGGCGCGGACGTTTGCGACAGCGTTCCGCAGCCGCTGAGCAGCAGACACAGGGCTGACAGCCGCAGGTGCAACCATGCGCGAGAAAGCGTCAGCCGCTGAAGCCTGACGAAGCGGGAAATAGCCATCAATTGATAAGTTATTTTTTATGTTATGCAGCAGGTGCCACTGGTGTTGGTGGCGAAATATACCACAGAACAGCGGGTGCGCCACCTGTCAGCCGCAGGTGGCGCCGGGCATTATTGATTAACCGGGATAACCGATCCTTTGTAGTGCTGGTTGATAAATTCAGCAGTTTGCTTTGATTCGAGATCTTTCGCTAACGCCAGAATGCGCGGGTCGCTGGCCAGCTTTGGCGTGGTGACCAGCACGTTGGCATACGGATTATCCTTTGCCTGTTCCAGCGCCAGCGCGTCTTTTGACGGCACCAGCCCGGCCTGCAGGGCATAGTTACCGTTAATAATCGCCAGCTGCGCATCATCCAGCGCGCGCGGCAGCTGCGGCGCTTCAACTTCAATGATCTTCAGATGGTGCGGGTTGTCACTGATGTCCGCCGTGGTCACCAGCGTACTGGCGCTGCGGCTTTTCAGCGTAATCAGGCCGTTGGCCTGCAGCAGATAGAGCGCGCGGCTCAGGTTAGTGACGTTGTTGGGCACCGCAACCTGCGCGCCATCCGGCAGATCTTTCAGAGATTTCACTTTGTGCGAATAAATCCCGAGTGGCTCAATATGCACGGTCGCCACCACGGCAAATTTTTCGCCCAGCGCTTTTTCCTGATCGCGCAGATAAGGCACATGCTGGAAATAGTTGGCATCGATGTCGCCACGCGCCAGCAGCTCGTTGGCGTTTAAATTGCCGTTAAGCTCGATGACCTTCAGGTCGAGCTGTTTGTCGGTTTGTTTGATGTAGTTGAGAATCTCACTGTGCGGCACCGGATCGGCGGCCACGCGCAGTGCCGCGGCGGACGCCACGCTGCTGAACAGGGCCATCAGGGCCAGTGACGCTATCATCGTTTTCTGCATGGGCTTTCCTTACGTTTCTTATGATTTCACTGTGCTTAATGCATCAGCGTAATAGCGCTGCGCCACATCGCGATGGGAACGCAGACGCCCTTTGAGGTAGTTCCAGCCCA
Source organism: Pantoea sp. Pa-EAmG (assembly GCF_030024295.1). Taxonomy (NCBI): domain Bacteria; kingdom Pseudomonadati; phylum Pseudomonadota; class Gammaproteobacteria; order Enterobacterales; family Erwiniaceae; genus Pantoea; species Pantoea sp. Pa-EAmG. Next base: position 11,846 of record NZ_JASEWO010000099.1, on the reverse strand, counting down.
CTTCGCGCAGCAGTGGATTGTCAGGATCGCTGGTCGGGCCGTGGGCTTCTGCCGCCAACTGCGGCGGTAGCTGATACAGCGGTACTTCGGCGTCCAGCTGCGCACCGAGGAAAAAAGCGATCGACACGCGTTCACGATTAGCCGGCGGCGACACCACGCGGTGCACGGTGGCGCGCAGATATCCATTACTGGCAATCTCCAGCAGTTCGCCGATGTTAACCACGAATGCGCCCGGCTTGGGCAGCGCATCCACCCAGTGACCGGGTGACACTTCCACCTGCAAACCGGGCTGATCGTCCTGCAGCAAAAAGGTGAGGAAGCCGGAGTCTTTGTGCGCGCCGACGCCCTGCTGGCTGGCTTCTGCTGCCTGACCGGGATAACGAATCAGCTTGATGTGCTCATTGGGCTGGGTGCCATACAGCGCGTCGAACGCATCCGGCGGCAGCGCCAGCGCTTTAGCAAAGGCCCGCAGCAGGCGCAGCGCGATGGCGGTCATCGCCTGCTGCCAGGCGTGCATCACCGGACGCAATTGCGGTAACGCCTCCGGCCATAAGTTAGGCCCCTGCAGCCGTTTCCACGCCGGATCGCCCGGCTGCAGCGTCAGCGCCGCGCGTTCGGCGCCGATATCAAACTGTTCACGCTGATCGCGCTGGTCGCGGGTGTATTCCACACCGGCGTGGTTGTAGCCGCGAAAATGCGGCGAGTGGATCATCGCCACGCGCTGCTTCTCCGCCTGCGGCAGGGCAAAAAACGCCCGCGTGATACTCTGCACGTTGTGCAGCAGTTGCGGGTTGATGCCGTGATTAACCAGATAGAAGAAACCGACGTCACGCGCGGTCTCCCGCAGCTGCGCCAGGTAAGCTGCCTGCTCTGCGTCCGGTAGTTCCAGCAGGGCCAGATCCAGTACTGGCAGGGTATCCGCCATGATGTTGTCTCCTCGCTATCGGTAAATCCTGCGTTTACGCTGACATTTGCCGCCGTTTCCCGCCAATACTGTTGCGCGATAAGTTATGGCGATTCCTTTTTAGGCGCACTTCGGCTATCGATATGCAAAAAGCGGTAAATCAGGCGCGCTGCCGCTATAATCGCGCCCAGCAATTTTTGCCCACCAATGCACACCGCAGGAGACGCCGGATGAATCAGGGTCCGTTAACCGAAAAAGAGCTGAACTGGCTTGATGACATGCTGGAAAAATATGGCAACGAACACTCCGTGGTGGACACCGCCGAACTGGACGGCATGCTGACCGCCCTGCTCTCCGGCCCGAACGATATCGAACCGAGCGAATGGCTGGTGGCGATTTGGGGCGGTGAGAAGAAGATTCCTCAGTGGGCGAACGCGCGCGAAATGGACCGCTTCATGGCGCTGACTTTCCAGCACTTCAATGACATCGCCGAGCGGCTGGCGGAGTACCCGGAGCAGTTCGATCCGCTGTTCGGCGAGCAGGAGATGGAAGGCCAGCTGTTTACCGTGGTGGAAGACTGGTGCTATGGCTATATGCGTGGCGTGGCGCTGGATGCAGACTGGGCGCAGCTGCCGGCTGCACAGCAACCGGCGCTGCAGGCGATTGCGCTGCACGGCAGTGAAGAACAGCTGGCACAGCGTGAAGCCTTCACCCCGGACGCGTTTGAGGCCAGCATCGAGGCGATTCGCCCGGCGGCGCTGGAACTGCACGAATACTGGCAGGAACAGCGCATGGCGCAGCCCGATCCGGCCCCGCAGCTGCCGCATTTTGCCGGTGAAAAAACCGGCCGCAACGATCCCTGCCCGTGCGGCAGCGGCAAAAAGTTTAAGCAGTGCTGCCTGAATAAAGCCTGAGACATTCACGTCAACGCAGGCCAGCGCTAAAACTGGCCTGCGCACCGCGTTATTTCCCGGACGCGAGAAACTCCATCACTGCCGCATTCAGCGGCGCAGGGCACTCTTCAGGTAACCAGTGACCGCAGCCAGGTAACACTTTGCCGGTGACCTGCGAGGCGTAGCGGCTGACCACCTGCTGCTCATAAGCACCCAGTCCGCCGTGACCGCCACCGCCAATCGCCAGCATCGGCACGGCAATTTTCTCGCGGGAGAGCACTTTATTGTCCGCCACTCCCTGATTCAGCACCCGGTAATATTCAAAGGCGGCATTCAGGCTGTGCGGTTTTGCATAGGATTTGCTGTAAAGATCCAGCAGCGCCGGGGTGAACACCGCTTTGTTGGCGGCATGTTCTTTGATGAAATGCTCAAAGAACAGGCGCTCTTTACCGGCGATCAGCTGCTCAGCGAGCTGTCCCTGCGCCGCAAAGAAGCTGAAGTGCCACACCAGGGATTCGCCTTCAGGCGTAAAGGCCGGGAACTGATAGATGCTTTCATCCGGGATCGGCGCCTCCATAAAGATGGCGCGGCGGATGCGGTCCTGATGTTTCACCAGCAGCGGATAGGTATTCCAGATGCCAATGTCGTGCGCCACCAGATCGAACTTTTTGCCGCCGGCGAACTGTTGTGCCAGCTGATAAAGCAGCGGCGCGACATCGGTGGCGCGATACGAATGCGGCACGTCAGACTGCCCCAGCCCCGGCAGATCCACCGCCACGACGGTGTGATTTTTTGCCAGTTCCGGCATCAACTGGTGCCACTCGTACCACGTCTGTCCGAAACCGTGCACCAGATACACCAGCGGTCCGCTGCCGCCCTTCACATAATGCAGGCGCACGCCATCCACAGTTTGATAGCTGCTGGTGAAACCGGCGGGCAGCGGGAATTCATCCGCGGCGGTGCCGGCGGCGGAAAACAGCGCGGCCGAGGCGAGCAGCAGGGTTAACAGTAATTTTTTGAACACGTGGTTGATCTCCATTATGTGATAATGCCATTTAAAACAATGATTTAAACTCTCATGTGCGCACGACAGGTCAGTGACCTTGTACGCGCTGGTGCCGCGCACCGGCCTGAAAACCGTGCTGACGCGCCTGCAGTGCGATGAGGAAGCCAATCGCCAGCAGCAACAGCAGCGCCAGCGGGAAAGACGCCACGCCCCAGTGAGTAAGCAACACGCCACCGGCCAGACCGCCGCCGGCAATCGCGCTGTTCCACACCACCACGTTCATCGACAGCGCCACATCCGCGCCCTCGCCCGCCGCATCCGCCAGCGCCGTTTGCAGCAGCGTGGCCGCCCCGCCAAACGTCAACCCCCACAACGCCACGCCGACATAAACCAGCAGCGGCAAGCGCGCCAGCCAGATGAACAGCAGCGAGACCAGCGCAAACAGCGCCAGACTGCCGAGCACGGCGACGCGCAGGTGGTGATCGACGAGGCGACCGGCCAGGCCGATAGCCGCCAGCGCCGCGATGCCAAACACCAGCAGCACGCTGTCCACCTGCCCGGCGAGGCCCGCCTGGGTAACGAACGGCGCAATGTAGGTGTAGAGAATGTTGTGCGCCGTCATCCACGCCAGCACCACGCCCAGCACCGGGCGCACGCCTGGCGTCATGAACACCGTGCGCAGCGGCAGACGCTTGTCGCTGCTTTGTCCCGGATAGTCAGGTACCCGCAGCAGCACCCAGCCGATCAGCAGCAGCGTCAGCGCTGACATGATGCCGAACGCCGTGCGCCAGCCCACCGCCGTGCCCAGCCAGGTGCCGACAGGAACGCCCAGCGCCAGCGCAATCGGCGTGCCGACCATCGCCACGGCGAGCGCTTTGCCCTGCTGATGGACCGGCACCATGCGCCGCGCATAGCCGGCCAGCAGGCTCCAGGCGAGTCCCGCCGCTGCGCCGGCGAAAAAGCGCGCCACCAGCGTCAGTGCGAAGTGGGTCGAAAACGTGGTGATGGAGTTGAAAATCAGAAAACCGACGATAGCCAGCAACAGCACGTTACGGCGGCGCCAGCCTTGGGTAGCGATGGTCAGCGGAATCGCCGCCAGCAGCGAGCCAAGTGCATAAACGGTTACGGTCTGCCCGGCCAGCGCGGTGGAAATGCCGAGGCCCGCCGCCATTTGCGGCAGCAGTCCGGCCGGTAAGGTTTCGGTGATGATGCAGATAAAACCGGTCATGGCCAGCGCCAGCAGCGCGCCCAGCGGTAGCGGCCGGGTTTTATCCGCGGCGGTATTCAAAGTCGTCACAATCAGCGTTCCCGATGTCATCAGCGTGCAGATAAGGCGCGCGCCGCTCGTTGAAATTATATGTACCGATCAGTATATAAATTGGCGAAGTGCGATAACCTGTTACGGCTTAAGAACACACTACCGCGGATACGCTATCCGCCGCCCGCAGGCACAAATATATACTGATCGATACATTAGTTGACGTGCGAGACCATTGTCAACGACTTATGTATCGATTAGTATTTAAGCATTGAGATTAATGGAGCACTGAGATGGCCACTATGGGACGGCCGCGTACGTTCGATCGTGATGCGGCCATTGAACAGGCGATGAAGATTTTCTGGCAGCACGGCTATGAATCGACATCGTTAACGCAGCTGAAGGCGGGAATTGCCGGCGGTATTTCTGCACCGAGCTTTTACGCGGCTTTTGGCTCGAAGCAGGCGCTGTTTCAGGAGTGTGTGCAGCGTTATCTGTCGACTTACGCGCAGGTGGTGGAGCCGCTGTGGGATAACAGCCTGCCGCCCCGTACCGCAATGGAGACCGCGCTGCGGCGCTCGGCCAGCATGCAGTGTGAGTCCGGTCATCCGCTGGGATGTATGGTCGGCCTGGGCGTGATGAGTGCGCCTTCCGCCGAACACGCGGACGTCACGCAGCCGCTGGCGCGCTCACGCGCCCGCACGCTGGCAGGTATGACGGCCTGCGTGCAGCGCGGCATCGACAGCGGCGAACTGCGCGCCGACACCGATGCCGCCGCCCTCGCCATCGCCCTCGACGCTTTTCTGCTGGGCGTGTCGGTGCTGGTGCGCGATGGCGTCAACGGCGCGCAGATCGATACCGCCATCGCCCACGTCATGGCCGTCTGGGACGCGGCAAAATCTGTGACGGATTAAGCATCCCTGCCGCCCGGCGTTGCGCGCTGAGCATTACCCCGCCGGTTTGACTTCGGTGACCAGCGTTGGCAGTTGCCATGCGCCGCCGGCGCGGATGGCACGACACATGCCGGTGGTGGCCTCGCTGCTCTGCACGAACTGGCGGCCATCCCACACCCATGCAGCGGTGCTCCAGCAGTCACCAATGCCGCGCCCTTTCTGCGCTTCGCTGATCACGCCGTCGTGATAATCAGATCCGGAATCGGTGATCAGCTGCGGCGTGCCCTGCAGCGCGTTATCCAGCAGCCAGAAACCATAGCCTTCGTTGTAAGCCCCGCGCCAGCACAGCGCGGCGATCAGCACGTGCTGCGCATCCACCGGCGTCAGCGTAGGCGGTTCTGCGCCCTCTTCCGGCTGATCGTCGGACGGCGCGAGATTGTCACAGCTGTCGTCGTCGGTCAGCGAGGCAATCAGCTTTGGCTTGACCTGCGCCAGTTCGTCCGGCGTCAGCGTGCGCGGCGCGGCTTTCAGCACCCTGACCTGCTGGATCACCGGCATCGCCACTGCCGCCGGTACGCTGGCTTCCGGCTGATTGCCCTTGCGCACCAGCGCGCCCGGCGTGTTCAGCCGTCCCTGCGCCTCATCCATTTTTAACAGCGTGGCAAAAGCCCCGTTGCCGGAAAGCTCAAACGGCTCGGCCGCACCGCGAAACTCCACGCGGGCATTGCCTTTGATGGCGGCGATCAGCGCCTCGGTCTGCGCGTCGCTCAGCGTCCACTCATCGTTCTCCGCTTTGCTGACTTCGCCCAGTGCGCGATCGTCAATCCACAGCGCCAGCGCATTCACCTGCTGCGCATCATCGTCGCCGGTATCGGCCAGCACCACGCGCCCGTGCGGCAGGCTGTCTGGCCCGCCGGCGCGCGTCAGCAGCACCGATCCGCCCGCGCCCTCTTCGGCGCTGTAGCCGGCGGCGCGGCAGGTCAGCGTATTATCACAAGCCAGCTCCCAGTCTTTATGGCTAAACGAGACGCCTTCGTCGGCCCACAACGGCGTGCTCAGGCTGGCGAACAGCGTCAGCGCCAGCAGCAATCGGCTTTTCATGCCATCTCTCCCTAATGGTAAAGGTGGCTAGTGTGATGATTTTTGCGGCGCGGGAGAAGTGAATTTTTTGCGGCGGGTCTTATTCCATCGCTGCCTGTGGTTGTGGCTGACGCGCCATCAGGCTCAGCGCCACCAGCATCGCCAGCGCCACGGCAATCGCGCCAGCGAGATACACCGAAGCCACGCCGCGGTGGGCGGCCAGCGCGCCCGCCAGCGGACTGGTGATCGCCAGCGCGATATCAAGAAACGCCACGTAAGCCCCCATCGCCAGGCTGCGGGTGTGCGGCGGTGCACGCCGCACCGCTTCCACGCCGAACGCCGGAAAGGCCAGCGAATAGCCAAAACCGGTCAGCGCCGCGCCGAGATAAACCAGCGTCGCGTCATCAGCGCCCCAAATCAGCAGCTGACCGCAGGCTTCAATCAGCACGCATACCAGCGCGACGCGCGCGCCGCCCAGCTTATCCGGCAGATGGGCAAAGAACAGGCGCGCCGCGATAAACGCCACGCCAAATGCGGTGAACGCCAGCGACGCGTTGCCCCAGGCCCTGGCCGCAAACAGCAGCGCGATAAACGCGGTGATCATGCCAAAGCCGACGCTGGCGAGCGCCAGACCCAGTCCCGGCCGCCACACCGCGCCCATGACTTTGTAGAACGGCGTGCGTTTGGTCGAGGTCGGCGCGACGGCGCGCACCTGGGTGATAAACATCAGCGGCAGCAGCGGTACCACGATGATCGCCATGGCGATGCCGGTGAAGTGCCAGCCGTGATAAATCGCCACGCCCAGCGGCGCACCCAGCGCCCAGGCGCCGTAAATCGCGATACCGATCCACGCCATCACTTTACCGGCATTGGCCGGCCCCACCAGCCCGAGTCCCCAGCCGAGCGCGCCGGTGGCCAGCAGGCTCTCGCCCAGCGCCAGCACTACACGCCCCAGCAGCAGGATGGCCACCGAACTGGCAGGCCGATCAACGAACAGCAGCGAAATCAGGTAGATCACGCCGGAACTTGCCACCACCAACAGCCCGGCCAGTACCGCACGTTTCGCGCCGCGCATATCGGCGAAGTTGCCCGCCCACGAACGCGTCAGCAACGACGCGACAAACTGCGCGCCGATGACCGTGCCGATCGCCAGCGTATCCATGCCGAGGTTCTGCTGCAGATGCAGCGGCAGCACCGGCAGCTGCATCCCCATGGTGAGAAAAGCGATAAACACCGCCAGCGTCACCGGCAGCAAGGTGATAAATACATTATTTTTCATCGATATAATCCAGAAAAACTGCCGCGCGCAGCGGCAGCGTGATATCAGAGATGGGTGTAATAGGCAGGCGTATCGAGCTCGCTCAGCAGGTCCGGGCGGGTTGCAGACCAGTCCAGCAGCGTGCGCGTGCGCTGGCTGGAGACCGCCATGTTGCCCGCCGCCATATTGGCGAACCAGCCAAAATGAGCCCGGTCGCGCTCGCCGCTGGGCAATCCGAGCTGGCGTCCAATCGTCTCCGCGATTGCGCGGAACGGCACCGCCTCATCGGCCACCGCGTGATAAACGCGTTCGGTGACGCCCTGCTCCAGCGCCAGCCGATAGACGCGCGCCGCATCGCGACGGTGCACGCCGGACCAGCAGTTTTCACCGCTGCCGCACCAGGCGGAAATCCCGCTCTCACGCGCCAGCCGCACCAGAATCGGCACAAAACCGTGGTCGCCGAGGCCATGTACCGACGGCGCCAGCCGCACTGTCGCCACGTGCACGCCGCGCTGCGACAGCGCCTGCGCCGCCGCTTCCGACTGACGCGGTGACACCGGCTGCGGCTGATCCAGCTCCGTCGCCCCGCGCGCCATACCGGACAGGCCGGACGTCACCAGCAGCATGCGATCCGATCCGGCAATCGCCTCGCCGAGCAGCTCGATTACCTGACGGTCCTGCTCGCAGTTCTGCACGAAGCGCGAGAAATCGTGGTTGAACGCGGTATGAATGATGGCGTCTGCGGATTGCGCGGCGTCACGCAGCACGTCAGCGTCCTCCAGCGAACCGCGAATAACCTGTGCGCCAGTGACGGCCAGCGCCACGGCTTTTTCCGCCGAACGCGCCAGCCCTGTTACCTGATGGCCCGCCGCGATCAACTCTTCCACCACCGCTGAACCTACCCAGCCGGTGGCCCCGGTGACAAATATCTGCATGGTCTTTTCTCCTGCACGTTAAAACGCGAGTGTTTCGTCGTGTTGATATGATGCGTGCTGTGGAGCGGTGGCGCTAATCGCATCAGCAATGCAGGAGCAAGCCTTGTCGGACAAGGCCTGAGGGCATGAAGACCGCGACTTATTCGGCGAGAGTTCAGGTTTACAGCGCCGCGACAATCTGCTGGCGCAGCCATTGCTGGGCGGGATCGCGATGCAGGCGCTCGTGCCACAGCATCAGGATGTCAAACCCTTCAATCTCCAGCGGCGGTGCAAGCACGCGGAGCTGCGGCGCGTTTCGCACCAGGCGCTCCGGCAGCACGGCGACCAAATCACTGTTGGCCAGCGTGTCGAGCATAAACAGGAAATGCGGCACCGAGAGCGCGACGCGGCGCGTGCGGCCGAGCCTGGCCAGCGCGCGATCGGTGGCGGCGCTGAAGCCGCCGCCATCCGGCGAAACCATCACAAATTCCAGCTGGCAAAAGCGATCCAGCGTCAGGGGTTGCTGCAGCTGCGGATGATCGTGCCGGCCGGCCAGCACGTAGCGCTCGCTGAACAAGCGGTGCTGATGCAGCGTCGGCGGCGCATTGTCGCCAGTATGAAACACCACATCCAGCTCGCCCTTCTCCAGCTGCTGCGCCACCTGCGGCGGATTGAGTGCAAACACCGCCATGCGGCTGCGCGGGGCCGCTTCACGAATGAGTTTCAGCGCCGGCAGGATCAGCGCCGATGACATGTAATCGGTGGCGGCAATGCGCCAGGTAAGCTCCGCGCGCGTCGGATCGAACGCTGCCGGCGGCGCCACCGCGCGCTCCAGCGCTTCCAGCGCCAGACGCAGCGGTTCGCGCAGGGCCTCGGCGCGGGCGGTGGGCAGCATGCCGCGCGGACCGGGCAACAGCAGCGGATCGTCAAACAGCACCCGCAGGCGCGCCAGCTGGGCGCTCACCGACGGCTGCGACAGATTGAGGCGCTGCGCCGCCCGCGTCACGTTCTGTTCCACCAGCAGCACGTCTAAGGTGTGCAGCAGATTCAAATCCAGCGAGTGCATATTCATGCCATCTATACCTGAGATATCAGTAATTGATTTCTACTATAACCAGCGCTGGCTTAACCTGCAGCGGTTTTCATCTCACAGGATACCGCCATGAATGTTTTGATTGTGTATGCCCATCCGGAACCGCGCTCGCTGAATGGATCGCTGAAAGACTTTGCCGTGAATCATCTGCAGCAGGCGGGCCATCAGGTGCAGGTTTCGGATCTGTACGCCATGCAGTGGAAAGCGCCGCTGGATGCCGCCGATACGCTGGCGCCCCCGGTGGGCGCGCATTTTGATGCCACGCTGGATTCGCGTTTCGCCTACGACAACCAGCTGCAGGCAGCGGACATTGCCGCCGAGCAGGAGAAGCTGCGCTGGGCCGACACGGTGATTTTTCAGTTTCCGCTGTGGTGGTTTTCGATGCCGGCAATCATGAAAGGCTGGTTTGACCGCGTTTATGCCAACGGTTTTGCCTATGGCGTCGGCGAGCACAACGATCATCACTGGGGCGATCGCTACGGCGAAGGCACGCTCGCCGGCAAGCGCGCCATGCTGGTGGTGACCACCGGCGGCTGGGAATCCCACTACGCGCCGCGCGGCATCAACGGCCCGATTGAGGATCTGCTGTTCCCGATCCAGCACGGCATGCTGTTCTATCCCGGCTTCAGCGTGTTGCCACCGCTGGTGCTGTATCGCGTGCAGAAGTCGGCGCAGGAACGCTTTGATAGCTGGTGCACCGCGCTGGCGCAACGACTGGATCGCTTAGCGCAGGATCAACCGATTGCCTTCCGTCGCCAGAACGGCGGTGAATATGCGATTCCGGCGCTGACGCTGCGCGAGGATCTTGCGGAAGGCGAGCGCGGATTTGGCGTGCACGTGGCGCGCTGAGCCGCAGGCCGCCAAACCGCAGCGGCGCGCTGCCGCATTATTCAAACAGCCAGCGCCCCGCCTGCGCCGACGTAATCAGCATGCCCAGCGTGAAATCCGGCACCACCGGCACTTCACGTTTGTTGAACGGGTTGAGGATTTGCGCCAGCGACGGTTCGTCCGGGTAGTAGGTTTCAATAGCGAAATTCGCGCGATCGACCGCGAACTCGCTGAAAAACTCCTCCATCAGCGCGGCGGCTTCGTCGCGCTCGAAGTTGAGATCGCTGTCGATATCAATCTGCGGCGTGAGCGTTTTCTGCTTGAACAGATATACGCCGTCATAGCGCCGCACCAGTTCATAGATACGCTGTTCGAGTTGCTCTGTCATCGTCGCCTCTTCGCCTGTGCTGATTGGATCGCAGGGCATTTTGCCATGCCTTGCCCTCTTCGCCTAAGCATTAACGTGCGGCGCTGAGAACCTCAATAGCCGTCTGCCGAAAACGGGCAAATGCCTCCTCCCAGGAAGCCGGAGACTGGCTGTAAACCATGGGCACAACGAATTGCTGATAACGCTGGCGGTGAACAGGGTTCTCTGCCAGCTCTTCTAAACCCATTCTGAGTTCTGCAATTGGGGAGGTGCAGAATTCGGGATATTGAATACCATACCGCTCGATATCCTCTTTAATACACTGACGCACATACGCTTGTAGCCGTGCTAAATCAATCTCATGGGTGCGGGCAATGCAGAAATTATCGTACACATGCCGTACTAAAGATGCATCGTCTTCCCGTTGCGGCCTTCTGACGTGGGCCGCAGTGCGGCGCATTATGGACACCAGCTTTTCCGCCTGAGTAGCGAGCACTGTTGCACAGGGAAAACCCGTCACCGTAACGCCCTGTTGTGTCAGGGCAGTGACAATCGACTGAATATCACGCTTTTCTGGCGGTTCAAGTAACGTCGCCTCAATGATCTCCAGCTTAATGAACGGTCTCAGGCATGGCACCTGAGCGTATTTCTGCGGATAACGAATGGGAAGTTCACTATAACGATACTCATCGCGAATAGTTTTAGGGTGTGCCTCATCAAAACGAAAAAATGCTGACGCGACTATGGCTTCCGTTATTTCGGCGATGATGTGTTTACGAATGGCTTTGCGCTGCGTGCGTGAGTTTTTAGCAAAGAAATCGGCGACGGGAACAAGCTTGATATCCACATCTTCAGACATGCGGTTAAGCGCAATACCCGCCTTAGACAAAGCGGTTCCACCACAAAATACCAGCTGATGGCTCCCGAAGTTCAAAGGCTGTAACAGCCGCAGCAATTCAACAATATAGAAATCCTTTTCCACGATAGCGACAGATTCGATGCCTAATGCATCGGCTACATCAGGAAATAACGCTATGAGATCATCCATTTAATTTACTGCTTCCTACTGACAAGGTGCGTTTAAAACGTGGCGACGTTTTGATCTGCATGGATGCAGGAATCTGCGTGGTTTTCCCACTGTTATAGGCATCCGACGCGCCAACCAGACGATAATCAACCTTCAGACGTTCGAGCGTCTCGATGACAACGGCAGCAGAACCACCGGGTGCAGCAGGCATTATCTTGCCCGTAATCGCGTTCTTTCTTGCTTTGGTGTACACGCCATAGCCAACCTTAAGCAGCTGGCCTTCGTTCACCAGTTCCCGCAGTACACGGCCAATCTGGTCGTAACC
>NZ_JASEWO010000098.1:0-17321 GCF_030024295.1 Pantoea sp. Pa-EAmG | reverse complement strand
TGCCATTAAATAGCTCCTGGTTTTAGCTTTTGCTTCGTAAACACGTAATAAATCGCCTCGTATTACTACGAGGAGGCAGAATTTTAGGGCTGTGCCCATAGGGTGTCAAGAAATAACCAGGTTTTACCCTTCACCAGGCCACTTGTTGTGGATGCTTCGTCGTCAGCGTAACGAAACCAGTATAGTTCAGACGCGACACATTGGTCGAAATTTGCGCAGTCAGCCCGCGCGCCATCACGTCTTCTTCTAATACCCACAGCGTGGCAGGCGACGCCAGCAGCTGCTGCAGCTTCTGACTGCCTGCCAGCGCGGCCGTCACACCATCCTGTAACAGCAGCACGTCATCGCCCTCCTGTAACAGCAGCAGCAGGCTATCGAAATCGCATTGCCAGGGAGAGTGCAGCAGGGTGTAGAGCATGGTCAGTTCTCAGAAACGGAGGATACGGTCATAAGTTGCCAGCGTCTGGCGCAGCGCGGCAGGTTCCAGCAGCTGCGCATCCAGCACGCGCGCTGCCGTGAGACTCTGGCCACGTGCCAGCAGAGACGCCTGACAGATATAGCAGCGTTCGATGTCGTATAGCGCCAGCACGCCAAAGGTCGCAATATAGTCACGCGCCAGAATCTGCGCCGGCTGCTGATCGCGGTTGAGCTGCAGCACGCCGTCGCCAATAAAGAACAGGCCGATATCCTCACTCAGCGCGCCGGTCGCCAGCACAGCATCCAGCCCTTCCCGGCCAGCACTGCTGCCGTGCGGAGCCTGCGTAAACAGAAACGCCACACGGTTCATCAGAACTGCACCAGTCGATCGCAGCTCAGGGCGGCTTCCGCCAGCGCGCCCAGGCCGCTAAGGGTAAATCCGGGCTGCAGATTGCTGGCCGCCAGCTGCAGGCGCGCTGCCTCCTGCGCATCGGTCACGCCGCGCCGCAACGCGGCTGCCACACAGATATTCAGCGCCGCGCCACTGTCGTCGCGCAGCTGCTGCCAGGCGCGCACCATGTCCACTTCATCGCTGGCCGGCGCGCTGAGCTGGTTAGCATTCAGCACGCCCTCGCGGTAAAAGAACACGCTTTCCAGCTGATGTCCCTGTGCCAGCAGCGCACGGGCAAACAGCAGCGCGCTACTGGCGTGCTGTGTGCCGTAAGCCGGCCCGGTCACCAGCAGCGTGTAGCGCATTAGCGATCCTGCCCCTGCAGATCGCCACTCTTAAACTGGCGGATATACAGATACACGGTGTGCTTAGAAATATTGAGGCGATCGGCCACCTGGTTAATGGCGTCCTTAATATCGAAAATGCCCTTCTCGTACAGATTGAGGACGATCTGGCGATTCTTGGCGTTATTCGACACGTTGCGGTCGGCGCTCACCTCTTCAATAGTGAACTCCAGCGTCTGGGTGACCAGATCCTCTACCGAGCTGGCAAAGTTGACGTTGGAATCCACCTGCTGCGTTTCCGGCGGCATGAAAGTCGACATAATCTGCGAAAACGGTACGTCCAGGTTCATATTGATGCACAGCAGGCCAATCACCCGCTGCTGCCGGTTACGAATCGCAATGGTTACCGACTTCATCAGTACACCACTTTTGGCCCGCGTGAAGTAGGCGCGCGACACATTGCTCTCCGCGCCGTGCATATCATGCAGCATGCGCAGCGCCAGATCGGTAATCGGGGAACCCACTTTGCGGCCGGTATGTTCGCCGTTGGCGATACGCACGGCGGAGCATTTAAGATCTTCCAGCGAGTGCAGCACGATTTCGCAGTGCGAGCCAATCAGCATCGCCAGACCGTCGACCACCGCTTCGTAGGATTTAAGAATATCGTAGTCTGCTTGTTCGAACGGACGCTGCTCCAGTAAATCGAAGTCAGTCAGTTCGCCGGGATTGAATGGATTAGACATCGAAGACATTACCCTAAATGGCTGGAGCCTGTCTCGACAGCATTGGGGCAGACTCATCTTATGATCATTGTGCAGGCGCTAGTCTGGCAAATGTCGCCGTTTTTAGCCAGAGCTTTACTCATCGCGCCGCAAATTCAGGATGAGCGAAAACAAAACCGCCGCCCGAAGGCGGCGGTGCAAGTCAGCTTACTGCGCTTTCTTGTCAGCAGCGGCCGGAGCCTGCGCTTTCTCATCGGCTTTCGGCGCCGGCTTGATGTCGAGCAGTTCAACATCGAACACCAGCGTTGAGTTGGCCGGAATACCCGGCACGCCGTTTTTGCCGTAAGCCAGGTTCGGTGGGATCACCAGCTTGATCTTACCGCCTTTCTTCACGTGCTTCAGACCTTCGGTCCAGCCCGGGATTACGCCGTCCAGACGGAACGACAGCGGCTCGCCGCGCGTGTAAGAGTTGTCGAACTCAGTGCCGTCAATCAGCGTACCTTTGTAGTTAACCACCACGGTATCGCTGTCTTTCGGGGTTTCACCGCTGCCCTCTTTCTCTACCTGATACAGCAGGCCAGATTCGGTTTTCTTCACGCCCTTCTCTTTGGCGAACTTGTCCGCGTAAGCGGTGCCTTTGTCGGCATTCTCTTTCGCGTCTTTTTCCATCTTCGCCTGAGCGGCCCCTTTCACGCGGCCTTCAAACGCCTGCAGCGTCTGCTCAATCTCTTCGTCAGACAGCTTGCTCTTGCCGCCAAACGCATCCTGAACACCGGCAATCAGCTGGTCTTTGTCCAGTTTGATACCCAGTTTCTCCTGCTCCTTCAGAGAGTTGTCCATGTAGCGACCCAGGGAGGCGCCCAGCGCATAGGCTGACTGCTGGTCTTCGTTTTTGAAGGCAGCATTTTTCGGCGCCTGTGGCGCAGCCTGCGCTGCGTCAGCCGGTGCCGCAGTGGTTTCTGCTGCCATTGCCAGCGGTGCATTCAGCGCGACGGCCATGGTGGTAGCTAACAATGTGACTTTAAACAGTGATTTCATCCTTTCTCCAAAACCGAAGCTTCAAAACCTCGGGAATCATTGCGGACAGTGGCCCACACTATAACTTTACGTGGCAGTGGCGAACACTCCCACAGTGTAATTACCCGGTCAACCTCCGACCTTTTTTGCTTCAGGAAGTTTCATCAGAGATATAGGCGCAACGCGGGAATTCAATGCATACGCCAGACCGAAGGTGAAATATCAGGTGATTCTGACACGAAAGACCGTAGAATCACGCCCGACAAGATCAACGCGCAGCACCGTGACAGGAGGAGTGATGATGCAACAACCAGAATGGGATCAACGCCTTGAGGCGCTGGAGAGCAAGCTGGCTTTCCAGGAACATACCATTGAGCAGCTCAATCAGACGGTGGTTCAGCACGAGCTGGAAATGAGTAAACTGCGTGAGCAGGTGCGTCTGCTGGTGGATAAAGTGAAGGCCGCCGCCCCGTCCATGGTCGCTTCGCAAGCGGAAGAGACCCCGCCGCCGCACTATTAATATCGCGTGCTTTGCTGCCCAATAAAAAGGCCACCCGCAGGTGGCCTTTTTACGCTTAGTGGTTGCAGCCGCAACCACCGTGGCCGCCGCAGCCGCCGTGACCGTGCTCATGATCGTGACCATGGTCGTGGTCGTGGTCATGATGATGGCCGTCAGCGCCATGAACGTGGCCGTGAGCGATCTCTTCTTCCGTGGCTTCACGGATAGCAACCACTTCCACATTGAAGTTCAGGTTCTGACCCGCCAGCATGTGGTTACCGTCAACCACCACGTGCTCATCTTCCACTTCGGTGATCTCGACCGGCACCGGGCCCTGGTCGGTTTCTGCCAGGAAGCGCATGCCAACCTGCAGCTCGTCAACGCCCATGAACACGTCTTTCGGTACACGCTGCACCAGGTTGTCATCGTACTGGCCGTACGCGTCGTTTGCCGGGATATGCACGTCAAACTTGTCGCCGACCGCGTGATTTTCCAGCGCTTTTTCCAGACCAGAAATCAGGGAACCATGACCGTGCAGATAGTCCAACGGTGCACTCACCGGTGACTCGTCAACCAACACACCGTCTTCGGTACGAACCTGATACGCCAGGCTCACCACCAGGTCTTTTGCTACTTTCATGATATCTCCTAACCGTTGAGAACAAAGAATCCCGTCTCATTGGTCTATTCTCGCGTGCAATAACCAACCAGAAAGGTTCAGTACTGAGGATGCCAACAGTGCTGTTGGACCATACTGCTCAGCGTTAATGGCGCCGATTGTAGCGGAATTCAATACCGCTGTAAGGCTAAGCTTAAAAAAAGCTGCGCCATCGCGCTACTCCGGATGAAAAATGCCAATCACTTGCTCAGTGCTGCGAACCTGATCGCGCGCCTGCTTGTCCGCCTCACGCATCTGGTGGCCGCACTTCACGCACTCCACCACATCGACATTGTTTTCACGCCACATCGCCAGCGTGTCTTTCTCCTGACAGTGCGGACAAACCGCACCGGCAATAAAACGTTTACGCATAGTCTTTCCTGCCCGTTATCAGAACGGATACGTTAAGTGTAGCCCTACTCATCATCCCAGCCGTCAAACTGCCGTTTTTCATGCTGCATTTCACGCTGGAAAATGTCCTCCAGCTCGCGTCGCGCCTCACGCACGCGTGAAACCTGCACGCTGTCGTCGTGGCTCGGCACCAGTTCACGCAGCATGCGCATATCCAGCCGGCGGAAGTGCTGCTGCGCGCGCTGCGCCTGATGCGGATGCATGCCCAGTGATATCAGCGCTTTGCGGCCTAACTCCAGCGCACTGGAGAAGGTTTCACGCGAGAACAGCGTGACGCCCGCCTGCAGCAGCTCATGCGCCTCGACACGACCGCGCGCCCGCGCCAGGATCTCCAGTTGCGGGAAGTGCTGCTGGCACAAGTGCACGATGGTCATCGAATCTTCCGGATCGTTACAGGTGATGACAATCGACTGCGCATTCTCCGCCCCGGCGGCACGCAGTAGCTCGAGCTCAGTGGCATCGCCATAGTAAACCTTGTAGCCATATTTGCGCATCAGGCTGACCGCCGAGATATCGCGCTCCAGCACGGTGATGCGCTTGTTGTTGGCCATCAGCAAACGCCCGACCACCTGACCAAAACGGCCAAAGCCCACCACAATCACCTGAGGCTGATCGTCCTCGACAAACGGCTTTTCGCCGTCCTCTTCCGGTTCGTTAAAGCGGCGCGCCAGAATCTTATCCACGCCCTGCATCAGCAGCGGCGTGGTCATCATCGACAGCGTCACCGTGACCAGCAGCAGCGGCAGCTGATCGCCGCTGAACAGTTTTGCCGACGACGCCGCCGAAAACAGCACGAAGGCGAATTCACCGCCCTGACTCAGCACGCCGGCAAACTGCAGACGCTCCGAACTGCGCAGGCCATAAATGCGCGCCAGCACATAGAGCACCAGCGTTTTCACCGCCACCAGCAGCACCACGCCGATCAGAATTTCGAGGATGTGGGTATAAAGCACGCCGAGGTTGAGCGCCATGCCCACCGAAATAAAGAACAGCCCGAGCAGCAGCCCTTTAAACGGCTCAATGGCAACTTCCAGTTCGTGGCGATACTCACTCTCTGCCAGCAGAATACCGGCGATGAACGTCCCCAGCGCCATCGACAGGCCCAGCGCATCCATAAACAGCGCCGAACCGAGCACCAGCAGCAGCGAGGCGGCGGTAAACACTTCCCGCACGCCGGACGCGGCGATGAAACGGAAAATCGGCCGCAGCAAATAGCGGCCGCCCACCAGCATACCGGCGAATGCCAGCACCTTCATGCCCACCTTGAGCCAGTCAACGTGGCCACTGTCGCTGCCGGCCAGCAGCGGCACCAGCGCCAGCGCCGGAATCACCGCCAGGTCCTGGAACAGCAGCACTGAGAAGCCCAGCTGCCCCGCTTCGCTGCGGTTCATGCCTTTGTCGCGCATCAGCTGCAGCGCCATGGCGGTCGAGGACATCGCCAGGCCAATACCGCCAATCACCGCGGCCTGCCAGCTGAAGTCGGTCAGCCACAGCAGCACGCCGAGAATCGCTGCCGATACCAGCACCTGCGCGGCACCGACGCCAAAAATAGAGCGCCGCAGCGCCCACAGCTTGGCCGGGTTCAGCTCCAGTCCGATGATGAACATCAGGAACACCACGCCAAGCTCCGAGAAGTGCAGAATCTCGTCCACATCACTGATGAAGCCCAGCCCCCACGGGCCGATGGCGATACCGGCCAGCAGATAGCCCAGCACCGCACCAATGCCGATCCGGGCGGCAATCGGCACCACCAGCACCGCCGCCACCAGATAAATCACGCCAGCGGTGAGTAACGTTTCGCCTTGCATCACACTCCTCCGTTCGGCAGTGGTGACGCCAGCCAGTCGCCATAGGCGCGCGCAAAGTTGCGCAGCACCTCGGGTGTCTGACGACGCGCCCAGTAAATCACCATCGGCGTCAGCCAGTGCATGCGACACATCTGCGCCGTCAGCTCAAACGGTCGCATAATGTCGCTCATCGGGTAGCGATTGAGGCCGCTGTGGTGATACGCCGTCTCCGGCTCACCGGTCGTCACCACGCTGCGCCAGTATTTGCCTTCCAGCGCATTACCGTCCTGCCCACTGGCAAAGCCGCGCGACAGCACGCGATCCAGCCACTCTTTCAGCAGTGCCGGACAGCTATAGGTATAAAGTGGATGCTGAAACACCACGATTTGATGGTCGCGCAGCAGTTGCTGCTCGTAATGAATATCAATAAAGAAATCCGGATAGTGGGCGTATAAATCGTGCACCGTGACGTGGTCCAGTTCCATAGCCGACTGCAGCAAAACCCGATTAGCAATCGAATCCTGTGATTCCGGATGGGCGTAAAGCAGCAAAATTTTGGGTGGCTGCGACATCGTTCCCCTCCAAAGCGTCGTCACAGCAGAGGAATTCCGCTACCATGCTCGACGCAACTAAACATTCTCGAATTATGTTGCCGATAAATTAACATATTCTGACGATACGGCGCTTATGATTGTCTTTTCCGCATTACAAATCCGTCGCGGCACTAATGTGCTGCTGGATAACGCAACGGCCACCATTAACCCGGGGCAAAAAGTCGGCCTGGTGGGTAAAAACGGCTGCGGTAAATCCACGCTGCTGTCACTGCTGAAGGGTGAAATCAGCAGCGATGCCGGCAACGTCACCTTTCCCGGCAACTGGGCGCTGGCGTGGGTGAATCAGGAAACCCCGGCGCTGAGTAAAGCCGCGCTGGAATATGTTATCGACGGCGACCGCGAATATCGTCAGCTCGAATCCGAATTAGCGGCAGCCAATGCGCGCGACGATGGCAACGCCATTGCGCTGCTGCACGGCAAGCTGGACGCTATTCAGGCGTGGAGCATACACGCACGCGCCGCCAGTCTGCTGCACGGATTGGGCTTCAGCCAGGAACAATTAATGCGGCCGGTGAGCGATTTCTCCGGCGGCTGGCGCATGCGTCTCAATCTTGCTCAGGCACTGGTATGCCGTTCCGACCTGCTGCTGCTCGATGAACCGACCAACCACCTCGATCTCGACGCGGTGATCTGGCTGGAGCGCTGGCTGAAGAGCTATACCGGCACGCTGATCCTGATCTCGCACGACCGCGACTTCCTCGACCCGGTGGTGGACAAAATCATCCATATCGAACAGCAGACGATGTTCGAATACACCGGCAACTACAGCTCGTTCGAGCGTCAGCGTGTGGCCAAACTGGCGCAGCAGCAGGCGCTGTACCAGAGCCAGCAGGAAAAAGTCACGCACCTGCAAAAGTACATCGATCGCTTCCGCGCGCAGGCCACCAAAGCCAAACAGGCGCAGAGCCGCATCAAGATGCTGGAGCGCATGGAGCTGATTGCCCCGGCGCACGTCGATAACCCGTTCAGCTTCAGCTTCCGCGCGCCAGAAAGCTTGCCTAACCCAATCCTGAAAATGGAGCAGGTTTCGGCGGGGTACGGTGAGCGGGTGATTCTGGATGCCATCAAACTCAATCTGGTGCCGGGCTCACGCATCGGCCTGCTGGGGCGTAACGGCGCCGGTAAGTCCACGCTGATCAAACTGCTGGCGGGCGAGCTGGAGCCGCTGGCGGGCAAGGTGGGTCTGGCGAAAGGGATCAAGCTGGGTTACTTCGCGCAGCATCAGCTTGAGTATCTGCGCGCCGATGAGTCGCCGCTGCAGCATCTGGCGCGCATCGCCCCGAAAACGCTGGAGCAGCAGCTGCGTGACTACCTGGGTGGCTTTGGTTTTCAGGGCGATAAAGTCAGCGAAGCCACCGAGCGTTTCTCCGGCGGCGAGAAAGCGCGGCTGGTGCTGGCGCTGATCGTCTGGCAGCGGCCGAATCTGCTGCTGCTCGACGAACCGACCAACCACCTCGATTTGGATATGCGCCAGGCGCTGACCGAAGCGCTGATCGACTTTGAAGGCGCACTGGTGGTGGTGTCGCACGATCGTCATCTTCTGCGTTCAACCACCGACGATCTTTACCTGGTGCACGACCGCAAAGTGGATGTATTCGAGGGCGATCTGGATGATTATCAGCAGTGGCTGAGCGACCTGCAGAAGCAGGAAACGCAGCAGGATGCCGCGCCAAAGCAGGACAACGCCAACAGCGCGCAGTCCCGCAAAGATCAGAAGCGCCGCGACGCCGAGCTGCGCGCGCAGACGCAGCCGCTGCGCAAAGAGATCGAAAAGCTGGAGAAGCAGATGGCCAAATGGCAGACGCAGCTCAGCGAAGCCGAAGCACAGCTGGCCGACAGCGCCATTTACGAGCAAAACCGTAAGGCCGATTTAACCGCCGCCCTGCAGCGCCAGGCGGAGAGCAAATCGGCGCTGGAAGAGGTCGAAATGGCGTGGCTGGAGGCGCAGGAGCAGCTGGAGCAGATGCTCGCGGGGTAAAGGTGCGCGATGAGGTCATAGAGGGTGCGCGATGATGCCCTCACCCTGACCCTCTCCCATAGGGAGAGGGAATAAACCTTACTCCCGCGCTGGAACAGCCTCCTCCCACAGGAGAGGGAACAAACCTTAATCCGCCTTACCTGCTACGCACGGTCGGCCCCCTCTCCCGCTGGCGGGAGAGGGTTGGGGTGAGGGCAATCAACGCTCCGAAATCACACCGGCACATCCCCTAACACCGTCGCGCGATGCATCACGCGCCGCGCCGGATAATAATCCGCATTGGCATAATGCTGCGTCACGCGGTTATCCCAGATTGCCACGTCGTTCGGCTGCCAGCGCCAGCGCACCTGAAACTCCGGTTTGGTGGCGTGCGCAAACAGATAGCCCAGCAGCGCCTCGCTCTCCTTCTCGCTTACGCCGAGCAGCCTGGTGGTAAAACCTTCATTAACAAACAGCGCCTTGCGTCCGCTCACCGGATGGGTGCGGATCACCGGATGCTGCACCGGCGGATGCTTCGCCACGGCCTGCTGCCAGCGCTGATGCTCCTCTTCCGTCTTACGGTACTTATACTCCTGGAACGATTTCTTAAAGTCGTGCTCCGCCTGCAGGCCACTCAGCAGCTGTTTGAACGGCTCTGACAGCGCCTCGTAAGCGGCAATCCCGCTGGTCCACAGCGTATCGCCACCGCTCTCCGGCAGCAGCTTTGAGGCCAGAATGGCGATCGCCGGCGGCGTCTGAATAAAGGTGACGTCGGTATGCCAGTTATCGTTGTCAGGCGGATTATCCTGATGCGTATCCAGCACGATAATCTCTTCCACGCCTTCGGCATGCGGATAAACCGGATGAATGTGCAGATCGCCGAAGCGGATCGCCAGCGCGCGCTGCTGCTCCGGCGTAATGCGCTGATCGCGCAGAAACAGCACCTGATGACGCAGCAGACCGTGGTAAAGCTGCTCAAACTGCGCGTCACTCAGCGGACGGCTGAGATCAACATCGCTGACCTGCGCCCCGATATACGGACCCAGCGCGGTAAAATTCACTCGTTCGTTCATTGCTGTTCTCCATTCCAGGGCGTCAGTCGGCGCTGTAGCGCACGTAAACCCAGTTCTAAACTAAAGGCAATCAGGGCGATCACCGCGATGCCCGCCAGCACCACATCGGTGGCGAGAAACTCCCCAGCCGACTGCACCATAAAGCCCAGTCCGCGCGTCGCGGCAATCAGTTCGGCCGCCACCAGCGTGGACCAGCCCACACCAAGACCGATGCGCAGGCCGGTGAGAATCTCCGGCAATGCTCCGGGCAGAATGACAAAACGCAGCAGCTGCCCGCGCGTCGCCCCCAGCGCCTGAGCGGCACGGATCCGCACCTGCTGCGTATTCTTCACGCCGGCCAGGGTGGATAAAGTCACCGGCGCGAAAATTGCCAGATAAATCAGTAAAATCTTTGAGGTTTCGCCAATGCCAAACCAAATCACCATCAGCGGCAAATAGGCCAGCGGCGGCACTGGTCGATAGAGTTCAATCAGCGGATCGAGCAGCCCGCGCACCGCCGGACTAAGCCCCATGGCAATGCCCACCGGAATGCCGATCAGCGCGGCAAAGAACAGCGCCACCAGCATGCGCGTCAGGCTGGCACCAAGGTGCTGCCATAGCGTGGCATCCATAAAGCCCTGCGGACCAGCAATAACCAGCAGCTTATGTAGCACCTGCTGTGGCGGCGGCAGAAACAAGGGCGCAATCAGCCCCAGCGCGGTCACGCCCCACCACAGCAGCAGCAGCACGGCCACGCTCAGCAGGCTCAGCGACAGCTGGCGGGAAAACGGCCAGCGCAGGCGACGAACGCGGGACGTCCGGCGCTTGTCATCAATAACGGCACTCATACAAACGCCTCCCGCTGCGCGAACACTTGGTTCAGGACATACTCACGTCGTTCGATAAATGCCGGATCGGATTTGATGCTGCGGCACGGCTCGCCTGCGGCGAAGCGCTGGCCAAAGTCGAGCTTCAGGCGTTCCACTACGCGACCCGGACCCGGCGACAGCAGCACCAGTTCGCTGGCGAGAAAGACGGCTTCTTCGATGTCATGGGTGATCAGCAGAATCTGCTTGCCGGTATCGCGCCATAACGTCAGCAGCAGCGTCTGCATTTGCTCGCGCGTGAAGGCATCCAGCGCACCGAACGGCTCATCTAACAGCAGCAGCTGCGGATCAGCGGCCAGCGCACGGGCAATCCCCACGCGCTGACGCTGACCCCCAGAGAGCTGCCAGATAAAACGCTTTTCTGCGCCCTCGAGCCCGACCTTACGGATCAGACGGCGGGCGATCGCGTGCCGTTCAGCTTTTGCCATGCCCGCCAGCTGCAGGCCGAACGCCACGTTATCGATGACGTTACGCCACGGTAGTAGCCCTTCGTTCTGAAAGACCACGCCGCGCTCTGCGCCCGGTCCGCGTACCGGCTTGCCATCCAACGTGATACTGCCGGACTCCAGCGGCAGAAAGCCGGCGATCAAGTTCAGCAGCGTGGTTTTGCCACAGCCGGACGGCCCCAGCACCACCAGCAATTCGCGGCTGGCCAGCTGCAGATTGATATCCTGCAGCGCCGGTTGCCCGGCGTAACGTGCGTTGAGATGGGTGATGCTGAGCATAAGGCCTCCGTTATTTGGCTAAGGGGGCAACAAAGCGCGTGGTGACAAAGCTGCTGTAGTCACTGGCGGCATCCGGCACTTTGCCCTGCTCTTTCAGAAACTGTGCGGTATCGACAATCGCCTTGTTGACTGGTTTGCCCAGCTGTTCCACCTGCTGCTGCGCCGTCAGGTAGGTGTTGCCTTTCACCAGTCCGGGAACGTCACTTTCCGGCACGCCGCTCAGGCGCGACAGCTTGCTGAGGTTATCCGGCTGCTGCAGCCACTGTTCCGGATTGGCGATATAGGCCTGCTGCGCGGCAATCGCGCTGCGGGCGAAAGCGGTGACCACTTCAGGATGCTGCCGGGCAAAATCCTTGCGCACCACCCAGACGTCGAGCGTCGGTGAGCCCCACTGCCCGACCTGCGACGAGTCGGTCAGCACCTTGCCGTCTTTCTCCAGTTCATTGACGGCGGGTGCCCAGACATAGGCGCCGTCGATATCACCGCGCTGCCAGGCAGCAATGATCGCCGGTGGCTGCAGATTAACCAGTTGCACCTGGGTGGGTTTGATGCCCCAGTGTTTCAGCGCGGCCAGCAGGCTGTAATGGGTGGTGGAGATGAAGGGAACAGCAATGCGTTTGCCGATCAAATCTTTGGGTGAGCTGATGCCTTTTTTCACCACCAGCGCTTCAGAATTGCCCAGCTGTGAAGCCAGCAGGAAAGCTTCAATCGGCAGCTGCTGCGTGGCGGCCACCGCCAGCGGGCTGGAACCGATGTTGCCAATTTGCACATCGCCCGAGGCTAACGCACGCAGGACGCTGGCGCCGCTGTCGAATTTGCGCCAGTCAACCGTGGCACCGCTCTCTTTGGCAAAGGTATTGTCAGCCTGCGCCACTTTGGCCGGTTCCGCCGACGTCTGATAAGCCACGGTCACATTGACCGCCTGCGCCTGAAAGGTCATCAGCGCTAACGCGGCTGCTACCGCGCTTATTGTTTTGGTTACTGCCATCATCATGCACCCCAATGTTGAGTCGTGACGGCAGTGTCGCCAGCAGCAATGATTTCATAAAGGAATTAAAAATTATCCCTAATAAAAATCGGTTCTTAGATCAACATCGGGTAACGCTATGCAAAAAGTGCAAATACAAAACCGCTGGTGTGGAAGAAATATGTCAGGCGCTCACATGCCGACTGTGGTATTGATCTCGTCTTGATTTTTTCCCCCTTTTACAGCGGTACTGGCCTCCATGTCGATTGAGAAAGTTGCGCGCCTCGCGGGCGTGTCGAAAGCCACGGTTTCACGGGTGTTAAACCAGCATCCTGGCGTCCGGCCAGATACGCGTAAACGGGTGCTGGCCGCAATTAATGTGTGCGAATACCAGCCTAACCTGCTGGCGCGCCAGCTGCGTACCGCGCAAAGCAACATGTTGCTGGTGCTCATTTCCGATATCACCAATCCGTTCTGTTCACGGGTGGTGCAGGGCATTGAGGCGGAGGCCGAAGCGCACGGTTATCACATCCTGTTATGTAATTCCGCCTCACAGCTGCGGCGCGAAACCGCCTATCTGGCGCTGCTGGCCGGCAAAGTGGTAGATGGGGTGATCACCATGGACGCCGCGGCCTGTCTGCAGGGACTGAAAGAGTTGATTGGTGATGCGCCGTGGGTGCAGTGTGCGGAGTACGATCCCTCGGTGAACGCCTCCAGCGTCACCATCGATAACCGTCAGGCGGCCTATGACACGGTGCATTATCTGGCCGGCAAAGGGCGTCAGCGCATTGCGCTGGTCAACTGTGATATGCGCTATCTCTATTCGCACCAGCGCGAAAGCGGCTATCGCGACGCCATCACGCAGCTGGGGCTTGACTGGCACGGCGTCGCTTACGCCAGCGACATCTCCTGCGAAGCGGGCAGCGCGGCGCTGCGCGAACTGCTAACGCAGCCAGAGCGGCCGGATGCGGTGTTTGCGGTATCAGACGTGCTGGCGGTTGGTGTGATTCACGCTGCTCTGGAGGCTGGACTGCGCGTGCCGGAGGATCTGGCGGTAGTCGGCTTTGACGGCATTCCGTTCACCAGCAGCATCAACCCGCCGCTGACCACCATTGCCCAGCCGATGAACCAGATGGGTGCCCGCAGCGTGCAGCTGCTGCTGGCGCGCATCCGTCAGCGCCAGGCGGCAGTGGTGCATGAAGTGCTGCCGTGGACGCGCATTGAGCGCGCCTCCAGCTGACTCAGTGCCAGATCAACAGCACGCAGGCTGCGGTCAGCGCACCCATGGCGAGGTTGAAGATTTTCCACGCGCGCGGGCTGCGCAGCAGGCGGCCAATCAGCGAGCCGAAACCCATCCAGATCACGCCGGAAACCACGTT
Source organism: Pantoea sp. Pa-EAmG (assembly GCF_030024295.1). Classification (NCBI taxonomy): domain Bacteria; kingdom Pseudomonadati; phylum Pseudomonadota; class Gammaproteobacteria; order Enterobacterales; family Erwiniaceae; genus Pantoea; species Pantoea sp. Pa-EAmG. The sequence goes on along the minus strand of NZ_JASEWO010000098.1, from coordinate 3,494 downwards.
CACCAGCGCCATGCCGATGCTGATCGCCACCACAGAATGCAAATAGGCGCTGCCGGCAAGGCTAAAGCTGGCGACCGCACCCAGCGCCATCAGCCACGCTTTCGGGTTGATCAGTTGCAGTAACCCGCCCTGCCAGAAAGGCATCTGCTTCACGCTGGCATCGTCGGTCTCCAGCGTTTCGTATTCGGCGGTGGCAATTTTCCACGCCAGCCACAGCAGGTAGAGGCTACCGGCCACTTTCAGTACCAGATGCAGTGAGGGATAGAGCAGAATCAGGCTGCCGATGCCAAACGCCACCATCAGCAACATCACCTGCATGCCAATCATGATACCAATCAGCAGTGGAAAGGTGCGCAGGAAGCCAAAATTAGCACCTGAGGCGGTAAGTAACATATTATTGGGCCCTGGCGTGATGGCCGCGACCCAGAGAAAGCCCAGCATTGATAAAAAAAGACTCAGTTCCATGTATATTCGGGTGCTCCTCACCCAGAAAAGCGAACAACCCATCGAAGCTATCAGCGAGTTATGCATCAGACAAGTACTATCCCAGGCTATTTTGATCGCCCGAGCGGCGAGCGCTTTACCCCGCTGCGCGGCTTCGGCAATGCGCATCTGCAAACGCTGCTGCCGCGTCTGCTGCGCCGGCGCGTCACGCTGCGCCCGCACTGGCAGCGCCTCGATCTGCCGGACGGCGACTTCGTCGATCTGGCGTGGAGCGAAGATCCGGCACAGGCACGTCACAAGCCGCGTATGGTGCTGTTCCACGGGCTGGAAGGCAGTTTCCGCAGCCCGTATGCCCATGGGCTGATGCAGGCGTGTCAGGCGCGCGGCTGGCTGGCGGTGATCATGCACTTCCGCGGCTGCAGCGGCGAGCCTAACCGTCTGCAGCGCATCTATCACTCCGGTGAAACTGAAGATGCCACCTATTTTCTGCACTGGCTGCAGCGCGAATGGGGCACGGTGCCGACTGCCGCGGTCGGCGTTTCGCTCGGCGGCAATATGCTGGCCTGTCTGCTGGGGCTGCAGGGCACGTCGGCCCCGCTGGATGCCGCGGTCGCCATTTCCGCGCCGCTGGCGCTGGAGCCGTGCAGCCAGAAGCTGGACGTGGGCTTTTCACGCTTTTATCAGCACTACCTGCTAACCCAGCTGAAGAAAAACGCCACGCGCAAACTGCGCGCCTGGCCGGGCACGCTGCCGGTCGATCTGACGCAGCTGCGCGCCTTCCGCCGGCTGCGTGAGTTTGATGATGCGATTACCGCCCGCGCCCACGGGTTTATTGATGCGCGCGACTATTATCAGCGCGCCAGCGCCATGCCATTGCTGACCGGCGTGCGCAAGCCGCTGCTGATCATCCATGCGAAAGACGATCCCTTCATGACCGATGCGGTGATCCCGCAGCCGCAGCAGTTGTCTGCCACAATTGAGTATCAGCTGACGCAGCAAGGCGGTCACGTCGGCTTCGTGGGCGGCAGCCTGCTGCGACCCAAAATGTGGCTGGAGCAGCGCGTGCCGGACTGGCTCTCAACTTATCTGGATATGTAATTGTGATTATTCCCTGGCAAGAACTCGACCCGACAACGCTGGAAAACCTGATAGAAAGTTTTGTGCTGCGTGAAGGCACCGATTATGGCGAGCAGGAGAGCAGCCTGACGCAGAAAGTGGCCGACGTGCGCCGCCAGCTCGAGCAGGGCGAAGTGGTACTGGTGTGGTCAGAATTGCATGAATCGGTCAATATTATGCCGCGGCGGGAATTTCGCGGCTGATGCGTCAGGCGGCAATTCGTGGTAACAATGCTCATCGCCGGACTTCACAGGGAGCGCTGTTATGTCAGCCAGGCATCCAGTCATAGCCGTTACCGGTTCCAGCGGCGCCGGAACCACCACCACCAGTCTCGCCTTCCGTAAAATTTTCCAGCAGCTGGATCTGCACGCGGCGGAAGTAGAAGGCGACAGTTTCCATCGCTATACCCGTCCGGAAATGGACATGGCGATTCGTAAGGCGCGCGACCTCGGGCGTCACATCAGCTACTTTGGCCCGGAAGCCAACGACTTCGGCCTGCTGGAGCAGACTTTTCGCGACTATGGCCAGAGCGGACTCGGCCAGTCGCGCAAATATCTGCACACCTACGATGAAGCGGTGCCGTGGAATCAGGTGCCGGGCACCTTTACACCCTGGCAGCCGCTGCCGGAAAACACCGATGTGCTGTTCTATGAAGGCCTGCACGGCGGCGTGGTGACGCAGCAGCATAACGTGGCGGAACATGTCGATCTGCTGGTTGGCGTGGTACCGATTGTTAATCTGGAGTGGATTCAGAAACTGGTGCGCGACACCAGCGAGCGCGGCCATTCGCGCGAAGCGGTGATGGATTCGGTGGTGCGTTCGATGGAAGACTACATCAACTACATCACGCCGCAGTTTTCCCGCACGCACCTCAACTTCCAGCGCGTGCCGACCGTGGATACCTCGAACCCGTTTGCCGCGCGTGAGATCCCGTCGCTGGATGAGAGCTTTGTGGTGATCCATTTTCGCGGCCTGGAGGGCATCGCTTTTCCTTATTTACTGGCGATGATCCAGGGCTCGTTTATTTCCCACATGAATACGCTGGTGGTGCCGGGCGGCAAGATGGGACTGGCGATGGAGTTGATCATGACGCCGCTGGTGCAGCGGTTGATTGAAGGAAAACGCATTGAATAGCGCAGGCTAACGCGCCAGTTTCGCCGGGAGGAGCTGAGATCGGGAGCGCAGGGCCGCGCTCCCGGCTGGATTACAGCTCCACCACTTCGTAGCTGTGCGTTATCTCGACGCCCTTGCCCAGCATGATCGCGACCGAGCAGTACTTCTCCGCGGACAGATCCACCGCGCGCGCCACCGCTTTATCGCTCAGCGCTTTGCCGCTGACAATAAAATGCAGATTGATATGCGTAAAAATGCGTGGCGCTTCTTCGCGGCGTTCCGAGGTCAGTTTGACTTCACAATCGGCGACATCGTTGCGCCCCTTTTGCAGAATCGACACCACGTCAATCGCGCTGCAGCCGCCCGCAGCCATCAACACCATCTCCATCGGGCTGGGCGCTTTATCACCGGAATTGCCGTCCATTAATACCTGATGACCGGATGAGGATTCTCCGAGAAAGGTCAGCCCTTCCACCCATTTCACTCGTGCCTGCATTATTCTTTCTCCTGAAGCGGCGGTTTTGCCGCCAGAGTACGCTTTCACCTGACAAACAGCAATGCAGACGCATCCCCCACCTGCTGAAGCGAGACAACAGGAGACAGGTTGCAAAAGCTATGCTACAAACAGTGCTGAAAATATTTTCGTCACGAAAGACGAAAGCGGGACGAATCAAAAGCATCGCTTACGAATCCACCCCCGAATAACTGTCCCTCACGGGAAACGCTGGACGATTTCACCGCCTGACAGGGAAAACTGCCCCCTGTATTTTGGGCACGATTACAACAGAGGATAATAGCGAATGGTTCTCGGCAAACCGCAA
>NZ_JASEWO010000327.1:0-2130 GCF_030024295.1 Pantoea sp. Pa-EAmG | reverse complement strand
GTAAAGTCAGATTTTCCGCGATTGTCGCCAGCAATGATGATATGGCGATTGGCGCTGCATGCGCTTTGCACAACGCAGGTTTGCGCATCCCGCATGACGTCTCATTGCTGGGCTTTGATGACATCCCGGTTGCGCCCTATCTCCTGCCGGCATTAACCACGGTGCATGTTCCGGTTGCTGAGATGGTATCAAGCGCGTTAACGCAACTGTCTAAAATGCTGGATGGTGAAAGCGTGACGGCGCAGCCACTGATGCCGGGCCGACTGGTGCTGCGCAATTCGATCACCCAGGGGCCGTATTACCAGCAAAAATAACGGCGCCGTGCGATAATCTGGCTTATTTTGACGCGATGAGCATTTTACGCCATGAAGCATTTCCTCGTTATTGTTCCCGATGGCGGCATGCTGTTTGAAGCCGTCGGTATTGCCGACATCCTGATGCACGCCAACCTGCACCTGCCGGTCGGCGTAGATCAGCCACGTTATCGCGTCAGTATTGCCACCACGCAGCCGCATCAGGTGATTCATGGTCAGTCGGGCCTCAACCTGCTGGCTGACCTGAAGCTGGCCGAATTAGATCCCCGCGCCGCCTGGGACACCATCATGATTACCGGACGCGGTGACAGCGTTGAAGAAGGCAATATGGTGGTGGATTTCATCAGGCTGGCGGCTCCGCAGGCTCGGCGTGTGGTGTCAATTTGTGGTGGCGCGATGCTGCTCGCCGAAGCCGGTTTGCTCGACGGACGCCGCGCCACGTCACACTGGCGCCTGCTGGAAACCCTGCAAACCCGCTTCCCCCGTGTTCAGGTGGAAGGGGGTCCGCTGTATATTCAGGATGGTCCTATCTGGACGTCCGGCGGCGTCAGCTCCGGCTTTGATCTCACGCTGGCGCTGGTTGAAGAGGATTTTGGCTTCAGCGTGGCACGCGATATCGCTCAGGATATGGTGATGTATTTGCGTCGCCCCGGCGGACAGATGCAGTTCAGCCGCTATCAGTTACAGCAAACCAGCACCGGTCCGATTCACGATTTGCAAAGCTGGATCCGTGCAAATCTGGCGCAAGATCTGTCGGTTGAAAAGCTGGCCGAACGTGTCGCCATGAGCCCCCGCAATTTCACCCGCGTATTCACCCGTGAAACCGGCGCATCACCGGCGCGCTATGTCGCAGAAGCGCGACTGGCCGCCGCACGCGAACAGCTGGAGCAGAGTCGCGCGACGCTGGAACGCATCGCCCTCGACACCGGGTTTGGCAGCAGCATCAATTTGCGCCGCAGTTTTGAGCGCCAGCTGCATCTCACACCGGGTGAATATCGCCAACGCTTTCACTGCCGCAAAATGGCGTAAAGTGATCCTTTTTTGTCATTTACGCCAATCGCGCATCGTCCTACATTGACTGCAACCACTTCGGATAAGGAGTCAATGATGATTAAGATTGGCATTAACGGCTTTGGCCGTATCGGACGTAACGTGTTTCGCGCCGCACTCGGCAGCAACGATATTGAGATTGTGGCGATTAACGATCTCACCGACAGCAAAACGCTGGCGCATCTGCTTAAACACGATTCACTGCTGGGCAGACTTCCTGCAGAAGTTGAGGCCGGTGAAGGTGAGCTGCGCATTGATGGCAAGCCTGTACGCGTGTTCAGCGAGCGCGACCCGGCCAATATCCGCTGGCGTGACGTGGGTGTTGATATTGTGATTGAAGCGACTGGCTTCTTCACCGAGCGCGAGAAAGCGGCAGTGCATATCACGCACGGTGGCGCAAAACGGGTGATCATCTCTGCCCCCGGTAAAAACGATGATTTGACGATTGTACTGGGTGTGAACGACCAGCGTTACGATCCCCAGCAGCATTTCGTGGTGAGTAACGGCAGCTGTACCACTAACGGTCTCGCGCCAGCCGCGCAGGTATTGCATCAGGCATTCGGCATTGAACACGGCCTGATGAATACCACCCATGCTTATACCAATAGCCAGGTGCTGCACGATCAGCCTGAGAAGGATCTGCGCGGTGCGCGTGCCGCCGCCCTGTCGATTGTGCCTTACTCCAGCGGTGCGGCGAAAGCATTAGGCCGCGTCATCCCGGAACTGGATGGCCGTCTGACGGGGTATTCACTGCGCGTGCCGGTGC
>NZ_JASEWO010000097.1:0-17416 GCF_030024295.1 Pantoea sp. Pa-EAmG | reverse complement strand
ACCAGACCCAGCACCAGGAAACCACCGGCGATGGACAGGTTTTTCATGAACATCAGCTGGTTAACGCCTTCCGCAAAGTTACTGTGGAACAGGAACGCGGTCAGCAGCGTGAAGCTGGCGGTGAACAGCGCGGTGAAGCGCGTCAGGAAGCCGAACAGAATCGCCAGGCCGCCGCCCAGTTCCAGCAGAATCACCAGCGGCAGCAGGAAGCCGGGCACGCCCATCGCCTGCATGTACTGTGCGGTGCCCGCATAGGCGGTGATTTTGCCCCAGCCGGCAGTAATAAACAGGATGGTCATTAATACGCGTGCCAGCAGCAGGCCTGAGTCTTCGAATTTTTTCATCATTTACTCCAACAAGGTTTTTGGCGCAGGTTGTTGGCCTGCCGGGTTATTTTCCCTTTAAACCGCGTTAAACAGTTCGTCGGGCTGATGGAGGGAGATGATAGTCGCGCGCAGCAATAGTTGTAAGCGAGATAAACTGTCGATGTTATTCAGGAATTCTGAAGGAGGAAAACCGAACCTTTTCGATCCGGTTTAAAGTGGGGAAGTTAGCGTGGCGGCATCGCCGATTTGATCATGCGCCAGGTGCTCCACAGGCCGAGTCCGCGTTTGGCCCAGCGCATGATGCGGTTGGGGCTGCGGATCGACCAGATGGCGAGCGCGCTGCTGCCAATCGCCAGATAGCGGCGCAGGCTGAGAAACGTCAGCCAGCCGCGATCGTACTGCGCGGTGCTTTCCAGCCAGTCGCGGCGGGCAGCGCTGAGATCCAGCCGCTGCTGCTGTACCTGATTAAGCAATTCATGAATGCGTGCTTCACGTTCACGCTGACTCATGAGCGATGCTCCTCGAGTAAGGTGCGATCGGTGTCCAGCTCTTTGCGCGTATGGCGCAACAGCGTGGACTGCCGGGATTTACGCAACGTCCATAAACCAAAAATCAGCGCCAGCGCAAATAGCACGCCGGTGGTGATGGCAATCGCCATCAGCCGGTACTGCGCATCCACCGCCCAGATAATCAGCACCATCAGGCTCATCAATCCGAAAGCGGTAAACAGCATGGTCAGGCCTATCATGATCAGCATTTGGATCAGATTGGCCTTTTCCTCTTCCAGCTCGGCAACGGCCAGCCGCACGCGTGTCTCGACCATGCCAACCAGCGTTGTCACCACGCGCTGACCTACATTGAAGACCCCTTTGCCTGGGCCGTGGCTCTGATTCTCGCTCATATCAACGACGTGAAATCAGGATGCCGATCAGCACGCCGACTGCTGCGCCGATACCCACGCCGTGCCACGGATTTTCACGCACGTAGACGTCCGCTTTCTCCGCCGCTTCACGCGTGGTCTGCGCGATGCGTTCGCCGGATTCGCCCAGCCGCTCGCGTGAACTCTCAATGGCACCGCGTGCTTTATGACGCAGTTTATCCAGCTCGCTTTTCGACTTATCAGCCGAGCTGCTCAGCACTTCTTCCAGGGTGTCGGCAAGGTTTTTCAGTTCCGCACGCAGATGTTCAGATGTGGTGTCTTTAGCCATGGTGTTCTCCATTACATCATTTATTTAAGTCCGATTAATAAGGCTCGGCCTGCAGCTTTTTCAGCTCCTGGCGTGCCTCTTCCAGCTTCCGTTCGCGCTTACCAATCTTCTCCTGGTCTTTGCCTTCCTGGCGATCCTGCTGCAGTTCGTGCTCGCGCTCAGCCACTTTATGCTGCTGGGCTTCAATGCGTTCAGCGTGGGCGGATTTCAGTTTCTCGTCAGTGCAGTTGGCGCGGACTTCAGTCAGCGCGCGTTCCAGTCCGGTGACCCGGCGCTGGTTGTCGTGCTGTTTCGCCATCTCAATTTCGCGCTGAATATCCTGCTGTTTTTGCTGACACAGCGATTCCGCTGCCAGCAGTGAACCCGAGAGAGAGAAAAGAATCGCACCCAGCAGTAGTTGTTGTTTCATCAGGTTTTTACCTTCCATTGTTGACGACCTGTCGCAAACCGGACAGGAGGGGCATCCCAGCTTGTCGTCTGCTCGCGCTTACTTAAGAATAGACAGCAGACGAAAAAATTCAAAAAACACGCGGGGATAGCGAGGATTGAGGTGCCGCCGGGCGGTGAACCCGACGGCGGGGATCAGCTATAGGTGGGGCGATTAGCGTCCACCACCTGCTGTGACGCCTGCGGACCCGCCGCCACGACAAAGCCCTGTGGCAGCAGGCGGCGCAGTACTTTCTGCGCGGCCAGGCTCTGCTCTTCATTCTCAAAATGAATGACCAGCGCATCGCCTGCCGAGGTAATACTTTTAATCCGCACGCCCTGCGCCGAAAGCTGCTGATAGAGATAAAAGCCGTCCGGCAGATTGGTGCCGCTGTGTGCCACGCGGATCTTCACCACCGTTTCATGCTGCATCAGTTTGGGCACAATGCCGATAGCCAGCAGCGCCAGCACGCCAGCGCACAGCCAGGGGAGTAAACGCCTGGGAAAATTACGCAACCCTGTCATTACTGTGACTTCCCGTTCTGACCCGCCTGACGTTTACGCCACAGCACCACCAGTGAACCCACCAGACCGATGACCAGTAGCACCAGCGGCAGCAGCATCAGGCAGAACATCAGCTCATCTTCATAGCGGCGGAAAATGGGGGTTTTCCCCAGCGCAAAGCCGAGCACGGTAAGAATCAGCACCCACAGGAAGCCGCTCATCCAGTTAAAGAACTGGAAGCGGGCATTGCTCAGGCCAGAGAGGCCGGCAATGGTCGGCAGCAGGGTACGGACAAAGGCGATAAAGCGGCCAATCAGCAGCGCAGACAAGCCGTGGCGATGGAACAGACTGTGGGCGCGCTGATGATACTGCGCGGGCAGATGGGAGAGCCATTTCTGCACCGTCGGCGTATTACCAAGCCAGCGGCCCTGAATGTAACTGACCCAGCAGCCAAGGCTGGCGCCGGTGGTCAGCACCAGCAGGGTCAGCGGGAAGCTCATGGTGCCTTTCGCGATCAGCACGCCGACCAGAATCAGCAGACTGTCACCAGGCAGAAACGCGGCGGGCAGCAGGCCATTTTCGAGAAACAGAATCATGAACAACACGCCATAAATCGCCCACACCAGCGTGGGGTCGGAGAGCATTTCGTAATCCTGCTGCCACAGGGCATGCAGCAATGCTTGCAAAATATCCATCAATCATTCCTGAACATCATTGTTAAACGTGCCCGTGAGGGGCTTAGGCGCAGGCGGGTTAAGTTATACATTTTAGGTATGCCACCTGAGCAGGATTTCCGGATCCATCCAGAATTGATTGTTAAATCAGCGACTTTTTATAGCCCTGTCGCAAAGGGTAAGAAAAGGGCGATAACTGTAACAAAAATCGCGGGATTCAGACAGTGTAAAGTCGCGGTCGCACAGGAGTTTTACCTTTTGACGCAGATGGTCAAAAGGAGCTTTACACGAGCTGACACTATTGCAGATTAACTGACTTTTTAGCCTGAAAATGCAGCGTTTCTGCCATTGCGGCTTCAGGGCAGGATCACCGGATTTTCTGCGAACATGTAGCGGTCGACGTTGAATTCGAAATCATCGGCGGTGGCGTCGAACAGCATCTGTTTAGTATTTTCCAGATGCTGCCACATCGCCAGTTTGCTGGCAGCGGGATCTTTGCGCATCAGTGCTTTTAAAATCTGATCGTGATCGTCGCACCAGCTGGTGATATGGCGCGCATCAATGTGCTCATGTAGCTTGAGCCAGTAAGGATTATGCAGCCGGTGCCGCCACATTTTCTCTACGATAGCAGCCAGCGCGCTGTTTTGGGTGGCCTGGGCAATGCGCACGTGAAACTCCATGTCCCATGTCGAATCGCGCGCATGATCTTCCTGCCGGGCTTTTTCCTGAATTGCCAGCAGCGCCACGATGTCCTGTGGACGGATCTGCGTGGCGGCAAATTCGGCGACATTGCTCTCAATCAACTGGCGCGCCTGCAGCAGTTCAAAGGGGCCATAGCTGGCAAACTCCAGCTGATCGGCGGCGCTGTCGCGCGGTTGTGGCTGGTCGCTGATCACATGAATGCCCGACCCTTTGCGCACCTCGACGTAGCCTTCCACCTCCAGCATGATGATCGCTTCCCGCACCACGGTGCGGCTCACCTGGTGCGCCTCCGCAATCATCCGCTCTGCCGGTAACTTTGCCCCCACGGCATAACTGCCCGCTTCGATGCGCTGTTTGAGTTCGCTGGCGAGTTGCTGGTAGAGGCGGCGGGATTCGTTCAGGTCCATGATTTTTCGGTTCTGTGAAAAACGGTAAGTTGTTATACCACTTACCCTGCGATGTCGCAAAGCGCTGAAGCTGTTATACCATCTGGCAAGTTAAGAACCTGCGCGCCTGCTCAGGTTTGATGTTTAATTGATAGAATATACATATAGTTAAGCTGGTGGGAATAAGAGGCACGCCGGCTTTCGCCGTATGGCAATGATGGATAATGTGACGCAGTTGGCAAACAAATCTCCCTTTCGCTGAAATTGGTATGATAACTTTTGCGCATTAGCTGACCGATTTCATCTTCAAGGAAGCGATATGTTGCGACTCAACCGCCGCGATTTCCCCGGCGCACGCTATAGCGAACGCGTGATCCAGTTCGGCGAAGGCAACTTTTTACGTGCCTTTATCGACTGGCAGCTCGACTGGCTCAATGAACATCAGGGCACCGATGCCGGCGTGGTGGTGGTGCGACCGCGCAACCGGATGCAGACGGAGACGCTCAATCAGCAGGATGGCCTCTACACCACGCTGCTGCGCGGCCTGAATGAAGCGGGGCAACCGCTCAGTGAAACCCGGCTGATCCGCAGCCTTAATCGTGAAATCCAGCCTTATCAGCAGTTCGATGAATTCCTGGCTCTGGCACGCGCGCCGCAGATGCGTTTTGTGTTCTCCAACACCACCGAGGCCGGCATCGCGTATGCCGAACAGGATCGGCTGGAGGATCAACCCGCGTCGTCGTTTCCCGGCAAACTGACGCAGCTTTTGTGGGCGCGTTATCAGCACTTTGCCGGTGCCGCCGATAAAGGCTGGCTGATCGTGCCGTGTGAGCTGATCGACCATAATGGCGACACGCTGCGCGCGTTAGTGCTGCGTTATTGCCAGCAGTGGCAGCTGCCAGCGGCCTTTGCGCTGTGGGTGACGCAGCACTGCGCCTTTTACAACACGCTGGTGGATCGCATTGTCAGCGGCTATCCGCCGGATGGCGCACAGATTGCAGCGCAACTGGGCTATGTCGACCGCTATCTGGTGGCCGGGGAGCGCGACTATCAGCTGGTGCTTCAGGGACCGGATACGCTGATGCACGAGCTGCAGCTGACGGCGCTGGCACCTGCCGTCAGGCGGGTGGATGACATCACGCCGTACAAAGCGCAGAAGGTGGCGATCCTCAACGGGGCGCACACTGCGCTGGTGCCGGTGGCGTTTCAGGCCGGGCTGGCGAGCGTGGGCGAGGCAATGAACGATGCGCAGCTGGCCGCTTTTGTCGACGCCCTGTTGCGCGAAGAGGTGATCCCGACGCTGGATTTGCCGCGTGCCGAGCTGCACGCCTTTGCCGATGCGGTGCAGCGCCGCTTTCGCAATCCGTTTATTCACCATGCGCTGCTGGCGATTGCGCTCAACGGCATGACCAAATTCCGTACGCGCCTGCTGCCGGCGCTGTTGCAGGCGCAGCAGCAGTGTGGCGACTGGCCGCCGCGCCTCATCTTTGCCTTTGCCGCGCTGCTGGCGTTTTATCGCGGCCAGCAGGATGACCGGCAGTGGCCGCTGCAGGATGACGCGCACTGGCTGCAGCGTTTTGCCCGGCTGTGGCCGGCGGTCCTCACCGATCAACTCACCCCGCAGCAGCTGGTGAGCGACGTACTGAGCGACGCGCAGCACTGGGGCGAAGATTTAACCCAGCGGCCCGGCCTGGTCCCGGCGGTCAGCCAGCAACTGCACAACATTCTCGTCCACGGCATGCGGACGGCCCTTAGCCAACTGAGATAACGCGATGCAACAGGCAATCAAAATACATTCACGCGACAACGTCGCCGTCGCGCTGCAGGATCTGGCGGCCGGCACCCAGGTTATCGTCGCAGAACAGCGGATTACGCTGCATCAGGATATCGGGCGCGGCCACAAGTTTGCGCTGCAACCGCTCAACAGTGGCGAGCAGGTGATTAAGTATGGGTTGCCGATTGCCCATGCCACTCAGCCGATCGCCGTTGGCGAGCTGATTCACTCCAGCAACGCGCGCACCAATCTGAGCGATGTCGATGACTATCACTATCAGCCGGAACACCTCACGCTGCCACCGCAGGCGGCGGATCGTGAGGTACAGATCTATCGTCGCGCCACGGGCGAGGTTGGCATTCGTAACGAGCTGTGGATTTTGCCGACCGTCGGCTGCGTGAACGGCATCGCCCGGCAGATTGTGTCACGCTTTCTCCGGGAGAGTGACGACGCGGCCGGCATCGACGGTGTGCACCTGTTCAGCCATCCCTTCGGCTGTTCACAGCTGGGGCAGGATCACGAAAATACCCGCACCATGCTGCAAAATATGGTGCGTCATCCTAATGCCGGCGCGGTGCTGGTGATTGGACTCGGCTGCGAAAACAATCAGGTCGATATCTTTCGCGACACGCTGGGCGACTTTGACAGCCAGCGCGTGCAGTTTATGGAGTGTCAGCAGCAGGATGATGAAGTGGAAGCCGGCCTGCAGCGGTTGCATGCGCTGTACAACGTGATGCGTCACGACCGCCGCCAGACGGGCAAACTGAGCGAGCTGAAGTTTGGTCTCGAATGCGGTGGCTCGGACGGCTTTTCCGGCATCACCGCCAATCCGCTGCTCGGCTGTTTCTCTGACCAGATGATCGCCAACGGCGGCACCACGGTGCTGACCGAAGTACCGGAGATGTTTGGTGCCGAGCGCATCCTGATGAGCCGCTGCCGTGATGCGGCGATTTTCGACAAAACGGTGGCGATGATTAACGACTTCAAGCGCTACTTTATCGATCATCAGCAGCCGATTTATGAAAATCCATCGCCTGGCAACAAGGCGGGCGGCATCACCACGCTGGAGGAGAAGTCGCTGGGCTGTACGCAAAAAGCCGGACAGAGTCAGGTGGTGGATGTGCTGAAATACGGTGAGCGGCTGCGCACGCCGGGGCTCAATTTACTCAGCGCGCCCGGTAACGATGCGGTCGCCACCAGCGCGCTGGCCGGAGCCGGCTGCCATATGGTGCTGTTTACCACCGGGCGCGGCACGCCGTACGGCGGCTTCGTGCCCACCGTGAAAATCGCCACCAACACGCCGCTGGCGGAGAAAAAGCCGCACTGGATTGATTTCAATGCCGGACGGCTGCTGGAGGGCACCAGCATGGAGGCGCTGCTGGCGGAGTTTGTTGAGACTATTGTGGCGATTGCGAACGGCCAGCCGGCGCGCAATGAAGCTAATGATTTCCGCGAGCTGGCGATCTTCAAGAGTGGCGTGACGCTTTAAAGCGGCAGCGGTTAAAGCGCGGCACCGGTGGGTGCCGCGACGCGGGTTAACCGGCGGTGCGAGGCTGACGTTCCGCTTCCGCCTGACATACGGCGGCGGTAAACAGAATATCGGTCGAGGAGTTGAGTGCGGTTTCGGCGGAATCCTGCAGTACGCCGATGATAAAACCGACCGCAACCACCTGCATCGCCAGATCGTTAGGGATGCCAAACATGTTGCAGGCAACCGGAATCAGCAGCAGCGAACCGCCCGCCACGCCGGACGCACCGCAGGCACACAGCGAGGCGACAAGGCTCAGCAGAATAGCGGTGGGTACGTCCACGGCAATGCCCAGCGTGTGCACCGCAGCCAGCGTCAGTACGGTAATGGTGATTGACGCGCCCGCCATGCTGATGGTGGCACCGAGCGGAATCGATACCGAATAGGTGTCTTCATCCAGATTCAGGCGTTTCGCCAGCGCCATGTTGACCGGAATATTCGCGGCCGAGCTGCGGGTAAAGAACGCCGTTACGCCGCTTTCGCGCAGGCAGGTAAACACCAGCGGATAAGGATTGCGGCGGATTTTCTGAAACACCAGCATCGGGTTGACCACCAGCGCCATAATCAGCATGCAGCCAATCAGCAGCGTCAGCAGGTGGGCATATTGCCACAGCGCGCCGAAGCCGGTTGAGGCCAGAATCGATGCCACCAGGCCAAAAATGCCCAGCGGCGCGCAGCGAATCACACAGCGCACCACCCAGGTTGCGGCATTCGACGCGTCATTCAGAAAGGCTTTGCTGCTCGGGCTGGCATGACGAAACGCCAGGCCAAGACCAACCGCCCACACCAGAATGCCAATGTAGTTGGCGTTCATCAGCGCTTCAATCGGATTGGCGACCATGCTCATCAGCAGGCCGTGCAGCACTTCGGTGATGCCGGACGGCGGGGTAATTTCGGTCGCGCCGACGTCCATCGACAGCGTCTGCGGGAACAGATGGCTGAAAATCACCGCGACCACCGCCGCGAAGAAGGTACTGAGCAGGTACAGCATAATGATCGGGCGAATTCTGGTTTTTTGCCCCTGCTGATGGTTGGCAATCGAAGAGATCACCAGCACCAGCACCAGCAGCGGTGCCACGGCTTTCAGCGCGCGCACGAACAGTTCGCCCAGCAGACCGACGGCTAACGCGGCATCGCGTGAAAGCCACGCCAGCGCCACGCCGGCAATCAGGCCGATCATGATTTGTTTTACCAGGCTTCCTGAGAACAGCGCACCCAGCGGTCGAAGAAGATTATTTAGCATATTACGGTCTTTTTATCGCGGTATGAGTGTTGTGCGCGGTTGCTCCGCGCCAAACGGTTTGCCCGGCGGAGTATAAGGAAAAGAGCTGACGAGAAAAGAGATAATTCTGCCGGTGCGCGCCAGATCGGTTTTTTGATCTGCTGATGACAGGAAGTGTGACAGAGATATGAAACGCGAAGGTTGGCACTGGCGAAACAAAGCAGGGGCGATTAGCGCCCCTGCAGAAGATTATCGTGAGATGCCTTTCTGGTCGTTTCTGTGGTTTACCCAGGCGTTAATCAGCAGCGTACCGCCGAGAATCACGCCGACCACCGTCAGCGAGATCGCCACCGGAATGTGGTAGAACTCGACGATCAGCATCTTGATACCGATAAACACCAGCACGATCGCCAGACCGTATTTCAGCATTGAGAAGCGCTCTGCCACGTTGGCCAGCAGGAAGTACATAGCGCGCAGGCCAAGGATGGCGAACAGGTTAGAGGTCAGCACGATGAACGGGTCGGTAGTGACGGCAAAAATAGCCGGAATACTGTCGACAGCGAAAATAACATCGCTCAGCTCCACCATAATCAGCACCAGCAGCAGCGGTGTGGCAAACAGCACGCCGTTTTTGCGGGTGAAGAACTTTTCGCCATGCAGTTCATCGGTCATGCGCAGATGCTTACGCAGCCAGCGCACCACCGGCTTATCGCCGACGGCAGCGTCATCGCCCTCTTTAGCGAAGGCCATTTTGATGCCGGTAAACAGCAGAAAAGCGCCGAAGATGTAGAGGATCCAGCTGAACTGTGTGACCAGCCAGCTGCCGGCAAAGATCATGATGGTACGCAGCACAATCGCGCCCAGCACGCCGTAAATCAGCACGCGGCGCTGAAGATTAGACGGAATGGCGAAGTAGCTGAACAGCATCAGCCAGACGAAGACGTTATCGACCGCCAGCGCTTTTTCCAGTACGTAACCCGTCAGGAAAGCCAGGGTTTGCGCGGTTGCCACTTCGCGCCCGGCGCTGCCGTCGAGATACCACCAGAACGCGGCGGCAAACAGCAGAGAAACGGAGATCCACACCAGCGACCAGACGGCAGCCTGTTTGAATGACATGGTTTGTGCGCCGCGTCGTCCCTGTAAGAAGAGATCGATCGCCAGCATGATGAGCACGACGACAGCGAAGCTGCCCCAGAGTAACGGTGTGCCTACAGAGTGCATAGTCGTATCCTGTCCTGAAAATGAAAAAACGGCTGAGTCAGAAGACGTCAGCCGCTTTATAGAGCTGCAAGCAAACCTCGCCTTCCGGCAAGGTCTCACTTACAACACAGAATCAATTCCGGGTTGCCTGACGACCGGATGCGCTACGCATCGTAATGACGATCGGTCAGCTTACAAGTTACTCCCCTTTGCTGCGGCCAACATACGTGCAACCGCGAGCAGATTCAATGGGGGAGCTGTAATATTTTGCAATATTTACACTTCTTTCCGATCCGCCGGAAACACCACGCCGGTCTGGCGACGAATCTCTGTCAGCAACCGGGCGGTAATGCGTGACACCTCCAGCGCAGGGTGCTCCACCTGGCGCGTTTCCACCAGCCGGGCAAAGGTCTCTGCTTCATACAGCATAGTATTGATGTGCTGTGGCTGCGTCAGGTTCTGGCTCTCGCCGCCGCGCGGAATCAGGCGCAGCTGCTGGCACTCGGAAATTTTCTCTATCACCAGCGAGCCGGCTTCGCCCTGGATTTCGCTGGGAATCAGGGAATCACTGACTTTCGAGTGCAGCAGCGTGACGTCGAAATCGCCGTAGTCCAGCACTACCACGCCGTGCGCATCGACGCCGCTTGCCAGCAGCGAGGCCTCAGCTTTCACCTGCTGCGGCGCGCCCCACAGGGTAACGGCAGCGGCGAGGCAGTAGTAGCCGATATCCATGATCGAACCGTTGGACCAGCGCGGGTTAAAGGTATTCGGGTTCTCACCGTCGAGATAGCGCTGATAGCGTGACGAGTACTGACAGTAGTTGAACAGCGCTTTGCGCAGGGTGCCTAACTGCGGCAGCGCCTGTTGCAGGCGCAGGAACGTCGGCAGACTGGCGGTTTTGAACGCCTCAAACAGCACCACCTGATGCTGACGCGCACAGGCAATCATCGCCTCAGCTTCACGCAGGTTAGAGGCCAGCGGTTTTTCGCAGATGACGTGTTTGCCGTGCGACATGAACAGCAGCGCTTGCTCACAGTGCAGCGCATTGGGGCTGGCGATATACACCGCGTCGATTTCCGGACTTGCCGCAAGCGCCTCGAGTGAGGTAAAGGTCAGCGGACAGGGATAATCCGCGACAAAGGCGTCGGCCTGCTGCTGGCTGCGTGAATAGACGGCGCTCAGTTTCATTTTGCCGCTCTCGTGCGCGGCGTCGATAAACTGGCGGGTGATCCAGTTGGTTCCCACAATGGCAAAACGTATCACGGCTGGCTCTCCTGCACTCTGAAAGCGGCAGAGTAGCATGTTCCCTGGCGGCGCAGGCAGGCGAAATTTGATCCTGCGATCCGCATTCCAATATGATGATGCTAAACCCTTTTTTAACCGACATGCGGGGACGCCGGGTGAGCGGAAGCAAACACGCACTGAACTGGACCACACTGCTGATCGCCATTCCGGTGGGCCTGGTGGCCTCGCTGGTCACGCTGGCGTTTCGCGGCATCATCGATCTCATCAATCATCTGCTGTTTCACAGCGACAGCGAAATCACGGTCGCGATGCACGTCTGGCCGTGGATCTTCTGGCCGATGCTGGTGGGGGCGGGCGGGCTGCTGGCCGGCTGGTTCCTGCGCTACGCGGTGGCGATTGAGCAGCAGGAGACGGTGAAAACCGATTACCTTGAAGTGATTAACGCGCGGCTGGATGCGGTGCCCACCAAAACCTCGCTGTTTCGCGCACTGTCGTCGATTGCCAGTATCGGCAGCGGGGCGTCGATTGGTAAAGAGGGGCCGATGGTGCAGTTGTCGGCGCTGAGCGGCAGCCTGCTGGGGCGCTGGCTGCCAGCGTCCCTCAATATGCGCAACAGCGACATCGTCGCGATGGCCGCCGCCGCCGGTCTGTCGTCGGTGTATCACGCCCCGCTGGCGTCGGCGATTTTTGTCGCGGAAATTGCGTTTGGTATCTCTGCGCTACAGCGGCTGATTCCGCTGATTATCGCCTCGGCAGTGGCGGTGATGACCATGTGGTCACTGGGCTTTCGCAGCGCGCTCTATCCGCTCTCCGACACGCTGTTTCAAATGGATCTCACCAGCCTGCTGATGACGGTAATCATTGGGTTTGCTGCGGGCGTGGCAGGCTGGCTGTTAATCAAGCTGATTGCGCGCAGCAAAGCGTTGTTCAGCCACGTGCGCTCGCTGCCGCTCAGGCTGGGCGCAGGCGGCTTTGCGGTTGGCTTACTGGCGCTGATCTCCACCGATATTCTTGGTAACGGCTATGAAGTGATCGTGAAAATCATTGAAGGCAACTATCTGCTGGCGGGTTTGCTCGGCCTGCTGGTGCTGAAAATGCTGGCGACCACGCTCTCGGTCGGCTCCAACGCGGTAGGCGGCCTGTTCACGCCCTCATTATTGATTGGTGCGCTGCTCGGCGTGGCGCTGGCGCAGACTGGCGTGCTGCTGCATCTGCCGGTGGGCAATACGCTGCTGTATGCGGCGGTGGGCATGGCGGCGGTGCTGGCGGCGGTCAGTCAGGCGCCGCTGATGGCGATGCTGATGGTGCTGGAGATGACGCTCAACAGCAGCCTGCTGTTCCCACTGATGATCGCCTCGGTACTGGCGTCAATGCTGGTCTACCGGCTGCAGTCCGCCAGCACCTATCCGGTGGTAAGCCATCACCTTAATCGTTCAGAAGCGAAATATGATTTTGATAATATGCGGGTTGATCAGCTGATCATCCCCGGCGCGGCGCTGCAGCCGGCGGAATCGGTCGGGCAGGCGCTGGCGGTGAGTTCACTCAAGCGCGAGCGCTACGTCTACGTCATTAATCAGGCCGGTCAGTTTCTTGGCGTAGTATCAATTCATGATATTTCGCGCAAAGTGCTGGCACAGGAGATCACGCTGGATTCGCCGGTCAGCAGCGTGATGAATGATAATTTCCCCTGCATTTACCAGCACCAGAGCATGCGTGAAGGCTGGGAGGCGTTTGCACGCGTGACGCTGGAGCGTTTACCGGTGCTGAATAATGCGCAGGAGCGTCGCTTCCTCGGGGCATTGACCAAAACCAGTCTGATTCAGAAAGCGCAGGAGTTTCTTTAGGCCGCGTTGCCGCGCAGCGCCTGTTCGGTCATCCACAGGCGCGCGTCGAACTCCAGCTGGTGATAGTCCGGCTCCATGTGGCAGCACAGCTGATAAAAGGCTTTGCTGTGATCTTTCTCTTTCAGGTGCGCCAGTTCGTGCACCACGATCATGCGCAGAAAGGGTTCCGGCGCGAGGCGGAAAAAGGTCGAGATGCGAATTTCGGCCTTGGCTTTCAGGTTACCGCCCTGTACGCGGGAAATGGCGGTATGCAGGCCAAGTGCATGCTTCATCACTTTGATTTTATTATCCCAGATGACCTTGCTCACCGGCGGTGCGCTGCGCATATAGCGGTTTTTCAGCGCCTGCGTATAGTCATAAAGCGCGCGGTCGCTGACGACGTCGTGCGTATCGGGATAGCGCTGCTGCAAAAAGGCGGCTAATCGCTGATTATCAATCAGCACTTGCACCTGTTCGAGGATGTTTTCAGGGTAACCCTGCAGATAGATTAATGACATTGGGATTCCCGACGAAAGACAGTATACTGCGCCCCCTTTTTAGGGCGAAAATCGCGCAAAGTGTACCACGCCGGAGATTCCATGAGCCAACTTGAACTGACCGATCGCACGCTGACGCTTCAGCGCTTCCCGCCGATGCGCGAAGAGAGCCCGCTACAGGCGTGGGACGCCGCAGATGAATATTTGCTTCAGCAGGCGCTGCCGGCAGGCCCGGTGCTGGTATTCAATGACAGCTTTGGCGCGCTGACCTGCGGGCTGAACGATCGGGAAATCTGGCACGTCAGCGACTCGTGGCTCAGCCAGCAGGCCGCCCGGCAGAATCTGCGTCTCAACGGTCTGGATGAAGCGTCGGTACACTTTCTTGATAGCCTGGCG
Source organism: Pantoea sp. Pa-EAmG (assembly GCF_030024295.1). NCBI lineage: Bacteria > Pseudomonadati > Pseudomonadota > Gammaproteobacteria > Enterobacterales > Erwiniaceae > Pantoea > Pantoea sp. Pa-EAmG. The sequence goes on along the minus strand of NZ_JASEWO010000097.1, from coordinate 3,505 downwards.
CCGTTGCCGGCTGCCCCGGCGGCGGTACTGATTAAGCTGCCCAAAGCGCTGGCGCTGCTTGAGCACCAGCTGCGCGCGCTGCGGACGGTCGTCACGCCGGACACCCTGATTCTGGCGGCCGGTAAAGCCAAAGATATCCATAATTCCACGCTGCAGCTGTTTGAACGCATTCTCGGTGAGAGCAAAACCTCACTGGCGTGGAAAAAAGCGCGTCTGATTTACAGCCATTTCAGCGCGCCGGCGCTGGCGGACGTGCCGGCGACCACCGTGTGGCCGCTCGACGAGACGCCGTATCATATCCACAATCACGCCAATGTGTTCGCCCGCGCGGCGCTGGATATTGGCGCGCGCTTCTTTCTGCAACACCTGCCGCACGATATTGAGGGCGAAATCGTCGATCTCGGCTGCGGTAACGGCGTGATCGGCCTGCAGGCACTGGAACAGAATCCGCAGGCCGAGGTGCTGTTCGTCGATGAATCTTACATGGCGGTGGCTTCCAGCCAGCTTAACGTTGAGCTCAACCGGCCACAGGATCTGGCGCGCTGCCAGTTTCGGGTTAACAACGTGCTGAGCGGTTTTCCGTCGGACCGGCTGCATGCGGTGCTGTGCAATCCGCCGTTCCATCAGCAGCACGCGGTGACCGACCACCTGGCGTGGCAGATGCTGCGTGACGCCAAACGCTGCCTGCAGTATGGCGGCGAGCTGCGCATCGTCGGCAACCGCCACCTTGGCTATCATCAGAAAATGAAGAAGCTGTTTGGCAACTGCGAGCTGGTGGCCTCTAACGCCAAATTTGTGGTGCTGCGTTCGGTCAAGCTGCGTTAATCACAGGCTGAGCGCCAGTTCGGTGGCCTGAGCAATGGCGCGCCGTGCATCCAGCTCCTGCGCGACGTCGGCACCGCCGATCAGCCGCACGGCTTTGCCGCGTGCGGCCAGCGCCTGCGCCAGCGTACGCAGCGGTTCCTGACCGGCGCAAATCACGACGTTATCTACCGCCAGCGTCAGCGCTTCCCCCTGATGGCGCAGGTGCAGCCCGTCATCATCAATCTTCAGATACTCGACATCGCCCCACATCTGCACGCCGTGCGCCTGCAGGCTGGCGCGATGGATCCAGCCGGTGGTTTTCGCCAGCCCGGCGCCCGGCTTGCCGGATTTACGCTGCAGCAGCCAGATCTGGCGATCGGCAGGAGCCGGCTGTGGACGCACTAAACCGCCGCGCGCCTGCAGGCTGCGATCGATGCCCCAGCTTTGGTAGAAGTCTTCCTCGCGATCGGCGTGCTGCAGCAGAAACTCCGCGGTGTCGAAACCAATGCCGCCGGCACCGATAATCGCCACGCGCCGGCCAACCGGTTTTTTGTCGCGTATCACCTCGAGATAGCTCAGCACGCTGGGGTGATCGATGCCCGGAATCGCCAGCTGGCGCGGTGTGATGCCGGTCGCGATGATGACTTCATCCGCCTGTTCCAGTTCGTCGGCGCTGACGCGATGATTCAGGCACAGCTCAACACCTGCGGCTGCCAGCTGATGGCGGAAATAGCGCAGCGTTTCGCTGAACTCCGCCTTGCCGGGGATCTGGCGGGCAATATTAAACTGGCCGCCAATCTGCGCATCGGCTTCATACAGGGTGACGTGATGGCCGCGCTGCGCCGCCTGCAGCGCGAACGCCATACCGGCCGGACCGGCACCTACCACCGCCAGGCGTTTTGGCTGCGCGGCGGCGATGACCGGCATCAGCGTTTCATGACAGGCGCGCGGATTGACCAGGCAGGAAGTGACCTTGCCGGCAAAGATTTGATCGAGACAGGCCTGATTACAGGCGATGCAGGTATTGATGGCGTCGGGCTGGCCCGCCTGCGCTTTGCTGACAAACGCGGCATCGGCAAGAAATGGCCGCGCCATCGACACCATGTCGGCAATACCGTCGCGCACAATCTCCTCCGCTACCTGAGGATGATTGATACGGTTGGTAGCGATAACCGGTACGCTGACGTGCTGGCGCAGATGCTGCGTGACCCAGGCGAAACCGGCACGCGGCACGCAGGTGGCAATGGTGGGAATGCGTGCTTCATGCCAGCCAATGCCGCTGTTGAACAGCGTCACGCCGCGTTGCTCCAGCGCCGTGGCAAGCTGCAGCGTCTCCTGCAGTGAGCTGCCGTTATTCACCAGGTCGAGCATCGACAGGCGAAAAATAATGATGAAGGCTTCGCCGACGGCGGCGCGCACCGCCTGCGTCACTTCCAGTGCAAAGCGCTGCCGCCGCGCCACATCACCGCCCCAGCCGTCGTCGCGCTGATTGGTATGGGCGACCAGGAACTGATTAATCAGGTAGCCTTCGGAACCCATGATTTCGACACCGTCGTAACCGGCCTGCTGCGCCAGCCGGGCGCAGCGCGCGAAATCCGCGATGGTTTGTTCAATCTGCGCTTCGCTCAGTGCCTGCGGTGTAAACGGGTTGATGGGCGCCTGTAACGCCGAGGGCGCCACCAGATCGCGCTGATAGCTGTAACGTCCGGCGTGCAGAATCTGCAGCGCAATTTTGCCCCCCTGTGCATGTACCGCATCGGTTATCTGGCGGTGCCAGCCGCACTGGGTTTCGTCTGTAAGCATGGCTCCGCCCTGCGCCACCACGCCCTGCGCATTGGGCGCGATGCCGCCGGTCACAATCAGCGCAACGCCTTCCCGGGCGCGCTCGGCGTAGAAGGCAGCGAGGCGCTGAGCGCCATCAGCATGCTCTTCCAGACCGGTGTGCATTGAGCCCATCAGGAAACGGTTTTTCAGTTGCGTAAAGCCCAGATCCAGCGGGGCAAACAGATGCGGATAACGCTCAGTCATGATCACTTACTCAGTGAGTGGTCGGATGAGTGAACTCTAGCGGGAAAAGTGCGGGCTGGAAATTTGCGGCGCTCAGCCTGTGAGAAACATCAAAAAAAAGCAGGGCGGCAAGTCGCAGACGAAAGTATCGGACCACTTTCGCCAGGCACGGGAAGAAACCTGCGCGCCCTGTAATGGCATGAAGATTGGGCTAATAAATTAGCTCTGTGGTTATAAATTCCTGTATGACTCAATCTCTATAACAATCCCGGGTGAGGACGAGGTGATGATGCCATGCCTCAGTCGAATTAATCCGCAAGACTGGTCTTGATTTTGGCTTCAGCAGGCACCGTTTCGCCGTGCCAGTTCGATAATATCGACCAGATTCTTTGATTCGAGCTTTTGAAAAATTTTAGTTTTATAAGTACTGATAGTTTTGTTATTTAATCCTAATTCACAGGCAATGATTTTATTGGATTTTCCCTGCGCCAGCTGACGTAAAATAAGCGTTTCCCGCTCGGTCAGGCGCGACAGCATATCCTGTTCATTAACATAACGCTGGCGCCGGTCAAGAATATCGCCGGGCAGATAATTTACATTGTTAAATACGCAGCCAATGGCGGCGATCAGCGTCTGAATCGGATCGTATTTCGACACGAAGCCGTTAGCACCCTGACTAAGCGATTGTATAAGC
>NZ_JASEWO010000326.1:0-2176 GCF_030024295.1 Pantoea sp. Pa-EAmG | reverse complement strand
TGTGAAGGCTGTGAAAGCACACATTCTGACTTGGGTGTACGGTTTTCGCTTTTTTCAAGCACACCGTACGAGGGCCGTCGGCGAGTAAGCCAGGCCCGCTAAGAAAGAACTCAAGCGGCTTAAGTGCCGATATATGAAGGGTCGATACCCTGGCCGCGTTGAAGGCAGCGGCAAAAGAACAACGCCTTCACTGTTATAGTTGGCTCGCTGCCGACCGACACCAATCTAATTAACAGAAGTGTGGATACCGTCTTATGGAGCAAAACCCGCAGTCACAGCTTAAGCTGCTTGTCACCCGTGGTAAGGAGCAGGGCTATCTGACCTATGCTGAGGTCAATGACCATCTGCCGGAAGATATCGTCGACTCCGATCAGATCGAAGACATCATCCAGATGATTAACGACATGGGTATTCAGGTTGTTGAAGAAGCGCCTGATGCCGATGATCTGATGCTGAATGAGAACAGTACTGATACTGACGAAGATGCCGCAGAAGCTGCCGCGCAGGTACTCTCTAGCGTTGAATCTGAAATTGGCCGTACTACTGACCCTGTGCGTATGTATATGCGCGAAATGGGTACCGTTGAGCTGCTGACGCGCGAAGGCGAAATCGACATCGCTAAGCGTATCGAAGACGGTATCAACCAGGTTCAGTGCTCAGTTGCCGAATACCCGGAAGCCATCACCTATCTGCTCGATCAGTACGATCGTGTGGAAGCGGGCGAATCTCGCCTGTCTGACCTGATCACCGGCTTTGTTGACCCGAACGCGGAAGAAGATATCGCGCCAACCGCCACTCACGTGGGTTCTGAACTGTCTGAAGAAGACCGTAACGACGACGATGAAGAAGACGAAGATGGCGACGACGACAGCTCTGACGATGATAACTCCATCGATCCAGAACTGGCGCGCGAGAAGTTCAACGATCTGCGCACCCAGTACGAAACCACCCGTACCGTGATCAAAGCCAAAGGCCGCAGCCACGCTGATGCCGTTGCAGAAATCAATAACCTGTCTGAAGTGTTCAAACAGTTCCGCCTGGTGCCGAAGCAATTCGACTACCTGGTGAACAGTATGCGCGTCATGATGGAGCGCGTGCGTACGCAAGAGCGCCTGATCATGAAGCTGTGTATTGAAATCTGCAAAATGCCGAAGAAGAACTTCATCACCCTGTTCACCGGCAACGAAACCAGCCCAAGCTGGTTCAAAGCGGCGCTGGCCATGAATAAACCCTGGTCAGAAAAACTGCTTGAAGTTGAAGATGATGTGACGCGTTCACTGCAGAAATTGCAGCAGATTGAAGAAGAGACCGGCCTGACCATCGAGCAGGTTAAAGACATCAACCGTCGCATGTCGATCGGCGAAGCCAAAGCGCGTCGTGCGAAGAAAGAGATGGTTGAAGCGAACTTGCGTCTGGTTATTTCTATCGCGAAGAAATACACCAACCGTGGTCTGCAGTTCCTCGATCTGATTCAGGAAGGTAACATCGGCCTGATGAAAGCGGTTGATAAGTTTGAATACCGTCGTGGTTATAAGTTCTCAACTTATGCGACCTGGTGGATTCGTCAGGCTATCACCCGTTCTATCGCCGACCAGGCACGTACCATCCGTATTCCGGTGCATATGATTGAGACCATCAACAAGCTCAACCGTATTTCGCGCCAGATGCTGCAAGAGATGGGCCGTGAGCCAACGCCGGAAGAGCTGGCTGAGCGTATGCTGATGCCAGAAGATAAGATTCGCAAAGTGCTGAAAATTGCTAAAGAGCCGATCTCTATGGAGACGCCGATTGGTGATGATGAAGATTCACATCTGGGCGATTTTATCGAAGACACCACGCTGGAGCTGCCGCTGGATTCTGCTACCTCAGAAAGCCTGCGTTCAGCCACCCACGACGTGCTGGCGGGTCTGACTGCACGTGAAGCGAAAGTCCTGCGTATGCGTTTCGGTATCGATATGAACACCGACCACACGCTGGAAGAGGTTGGCAAACAGTTTGACGTTACCCGTGAGCGTATTCGTCAGATCGAAGCCAAGGCGCTGCGTAAGCTGCGTCACCCAAGCCGCTCCGAAGTGCTGCGTAGCTTCCTTGACGATTAATCCTCGTTAAGACGAAAAACCCCGGCTTGCCGGGGTTTTTTATTGCCTTCAAAACGGCGTCAGCCCTTTTTCCTGCA
>NZ_JASEWO010000096.1:0-17637 GCF_030024295.1 Pantoea sp. Pa-EAmG | reverse complement strand
ATAAATGGCGCCCCTGCAATTTCACAGACTACCTGTAGGGTGCGCATTCATGCGCACCAGGCAACCCAGGTCGCCATCAATGGCGACCCTACAATTTCACAGACTATCTGTAGGGTGCGCATTCATGCGCACCAGGCAACTCAGCTCGCCATAATCGCGCCCCGGCAGTGTCCGTCTGCTACTGGCTGCGCTCGACGTATTTTTGCATATTCTCTTTGGTCACCAGCTCGAACGGGATCCACACGTGTGAAGCCACTTTCTCGCCTTTAATCAGCTTCTGCGCCACGTCTACCGAGGTTTTGCCCTGACCGATGGCGTCCTGAAACACCGTCACCTGCATCTTGTCCTGCGCCAGAGCCTTCAGGCCGTCCGGCGTGGCGTCGATGCCGCCCACCAGAATCTTTTTATTGCTCTTTGCCAGCGCCATTGCCGCGCCAATCGCCATCTCATCGTTATTGGCCGCGACGATATCGATCGCTTCACCGTTGCCAATCCAGTTGAGCATCAGGTCCATGCCTTCGTTGCGCGCATAATTTGCTGGCTGCTTCTGTACCACTTTCATGCCTGGGTATTTCGCCACCACCTGCTCGACATCTTTGGTGCGCTGCAGCGCGCCGGCATCGGTCAGGTTGCCGATCATGATCGCCACGTTACCTTTATAATTCGCCAGTTTAGCCAGCGCCTCCATTTGCAGCGTGCCGGATTCGCGTTCGTCCGAACCAACAAACACCACGCCGGGCGGCAGGGTTTTATCGCCTGGCGTGCGGTTGACGTACACCAGCGGAATTTTCGCCTGCTGCGCCAGTCTGGTCAGCTGCGGTGTGCTGGCAGAATCCACCGGATCGACGATGATGGCATCCACGCCGGCGCTGATAAAACTCTGCACCTGGTCGGTCTGACGGCCGACGTCGCCGCGCGCATCTTCAAACTGGGCATCCAGCCCGCGCGCTTTGGCTTCTTTATCAATGGCATGACGAATAATGGTAAGGAAGTTCTGGTCAAAATAGGCCATCGACACGCCGATCTTCTCCGCCAGCGCGGAAGCAGAACTGGTCAGCAGGCCAAGTAACAGTATCGCCTTGAGGGTTTTCATCGCAGACTCCAGAGTAAGCTGTTTATTAGAATAAATTTTTCATTGGTGTTGAAAATGGCTCAATGAAATCATTTTCAGCCTACGAGCCGGCAGCAGAGCTGGCAATCTGCTGCGTGGTAATTTGCTGTGCAGCGCACAATTTGCCCGACGCGCATGGATGCTTTGCCTGCTCATAGTGATCGCGCAAACTCTTTTCTCAGCGCTGGCGCACATTCCGCGGCGAAAGCCAGCACGGATTGAAGATTTTGTGCGCTACCGCACCCGGCTTTGTGTCAGCGACCAAAACCCGCGCCGTTTCGCCGCGCGGATTCCTTCATTCGCACAATGACCAGAGCAACACTGGCTTCCTATAGTTGCTGAACAGGGAAATCTGCGCGGTATTCCTGAACATCATCGCTTCGGGGCAGGATGCTCCTCCATCAAGGAATTCAGCCTATGTTGCAACGCAAAAACCGCAGCCAGAATAGCCATGTGCGTATCTGGATCCTTTGCCTGATTCTGTTCCTGTCAGTGGTCGCTTATGCCGATCGCTCGATCCTGTCGATCTCCGGCTCAGCGATCAAACAGGAGTTTGGCCTGTCGGCGATCCAGCTCGGCCTGATCCTTTCGGCCTTCAGCTGGGCGTATGTCATCGGCCAGATCCCCGGCGGATTGATTCTCGATCGCTTCGGCACCAAAAAGGTCTACGGCGTGACGCTGGCGCTGTGGTCGGTTTCGACCCTGCTGATGGGATTTGTCGGTGAGTTTTCCAGTGGCATGACCATGGCGCTGACGCTGATGTTTGCGCTGCGCTTCGCGCTGGGCCTGATTGAGGCGCCGAGCTTTCCCGCTAACGCCCGCGCAGTCATCATGTGGTTCCCGGGCGCAGAGCGCGGACGCGCATCGTCGCTGTTTGCCTCAGCACAATACTTTGCCGTGGCGATATTCTCACCGCTCTCCGGCTGGCTGGTGTCGCGTTATGGCTGGGAATGGCCATTCTTTGTGCTCGGCGGCATCGGCGTGCTGGCGGTGTTTGTCTGGGCGGGCTATATGCGCAGCCCGCGTCAGCATCCGCACGTTTCCGCCAGCGAGTTGCATTACATTGAACAGGGCGGCGCGCTGGTGGATATCGACGCCGCGCAAACGCTGCGCGCGCGGCCGCCGGTCAGCAAAGCGATGTTTAAAACATTGCTCACCAACCGCATGCTGTGGTGCGCCTACCTCGGCCAGTATTGCACCATCGCGCTTAGCTACTTCTTCATTACCTGGTTCCCGATCTATCTGGTGCAGGCGCGCGGCATGAACATTCTGGATGCCGGTTTCGCCACCATTGCACCGGCGCTGTTTGGCTTTCTGGGCGGCATCAGCGGTGGCTATATCTCAGATAAGCTGCTGGCGCGCGGCTGGAGCCTGTCATGGGCGCGCAAAACGCCGTACATCGTTGGCATGCTGATGGCTGCCTCGCTGATTCTGGCGGCGGTGATCCCTTCCAACGCCGGCATTATCGCCATCATGTCGTTTGCCTTCTTCGGCAAAGGCGTGGCGGCGGGCGCGGGCACCTGGACCGTGGTCAGCGATACGGCACCCAAAGAGGCGGTTGGCCTCGCCGGCGCGATCTTCAACGGCATCGGCAACATGGCGGGCTTTATCACGCCGCTGTTGTTTGGCGTGATCGTTGGCCTGACCGGCAGCTACAGCATTGGCCTGGTGTTCGTCGGTGCGCACTGTGTCGTCGCGGCACTGCTGTTCCTGCTGGTGATGGGCCCGATTGAACGCGTAGGCGATCGGCACAACGCTGCCGCTGCAACAGAAGAGAAAAGGGCGCAAAAGGCTGGCATTAAAGTGGCTTAATGCACTGCGCGGTAGCGGCGCAATTTATTGCGCTATGCATAAACGTTCCTGCCTGTCCCGACCAGTTACGCCGCCCTGAAGATTTTTTGCTCAGCTGCCGATATCACTCCTTACCATCCACTGATATTAAGGAGCGATATCGTGATAAAGCTGATTACCGTTGACGAGCTGCGGCCAGGCATGTTTATCCACAAGCTTGAGGTCTGGTGGATCAAGGACAAACGCATTCGCAACCAGATGCTGATCACCGATAAGCGTCAGATCGCCCTGATCCGTAACGAGGGGATCCAGCAGGTATGGATTGATCCCGAGCGGTCGGTGCGCGCGCCTGCCACGCCGCAGCCGAAAAAAGACATTCCGCAGACGCCGTTTTTCCGCGAGATGGATCAGGCGCAGTGCATCTTCAACCAGGGCAAGCCGCAGGTGCTGGCGATGTTCAACGAAGCGCGCATGGGGCAGGGCCTCGATCTTGCCTTTACCCTTGAGCTGGTCGATGAAATTGCCGGATCGATTACCCGCGAGCCAACCGCGCTGCTCAGCGTGGCGCGGCTGAAAAATCATGATGATTACACTTACCTGCACTCCATGGCGGTGTGCGGTCTGATGATTTCGCTGGGCAAGAAAATGGGGCTGGATGAGCAGCAGCTGCGTCGCGTGGGCATGGGCGGATTGCTGCATGACGTCGGTAAAGCCGCGGTGCCGCTGACCATCCTCAACAAGCCGGATAAGCTCACCGACGAAGAGTTTACGATTATGCGCCAGCATCCAATCGTCGGTGCGCAAATGCTGATGGAAGCCCATGCGGATGAAGATTTGCTGGATATTGCGCTGCATCACCATGAAAAATTCGATGGCAGCGGCTATCCGCATCGGCTGCAGGGCGAAGAGATTTCGCTCTACGCACGCATGGCGGCGGTGTGTGACGTCTACGACGCGGTGACCTCCGATCGCCCGTATCGCAAAGGCTGGACGCCGGCGGAGGCGATGCACAATATGCTGAGCTGGCGCGGCCACTTTGACAGTGCGCTGCTGCACGCGTTTGTGCGCACCATCGGTATTTATCCGGTGGGCTCGCTGGTACGGCTGGCCTCCGGGCGCGTGGCGCTGGTGGTGCAGGCCGGGGAAAAATCGCTGCTGAAACCCAAAGTGCATGTGTTCTGGTCGCTGCATTCGCAGCGCGAGGTCAAACCGGAAGCGCTGGACCTCGGCGACAGCTTCTGCACCGATACCATCACCGGCGCTGAGGACAGCGGCTTGTGGCACAACGTTGACCTGAACCGCATCTGGGCGCTGGAAAGCGCCTGATCTGCCCGCGTTTTTATACTTTCTTTACGCCCGCTCTGCGCCTTTTTACCCCTTCTTTATGCCGCGCCGCGCATGCTTGCTGCACTACCAAATCCTCTGGAGGTTGCTGTGAGTGTGGGCGTGATAGCCGGCATCGTGCTGGTATTTTTATTACTGGGCTACCTGATTTATGCCCTGCTTAATGCGGAGGCATTCTGATGGCGGCGAATGCGTTTTTACTGATTGCGTGCTATCTGCTGGTGCTGATGGTGCTGGCGCAGCCGCTGGGCCGCTTGCTGGCGCTGATGGTGGCGGATAAACCCCTGCTAACGCGCAGCGAACGCGTGCTGTGGCGTCTGGCCGGCGTTGACGGCGCGGCGATGCGCTGGCCGCACTATCTGCTGGCCATCCTGCTGTTTAACGCGCTCGGCTTTGTGCTGCTGCTGGCGATGCTGATGGGGCAGGGCGCGCTGCCGCTCAATCCTCAGCATCTGCCTGGCCTGAGCTGGGATCTGGCGCTCAATACGGCGATCAGCTTTGTCACCAACACCAACTGGCAGGCGTACGCAGGCGAGAGCACGCTGAGTTACTTCAGCCAGATGGCGGGCTTAACGGTGCAAAACTTCCTTTCGGCGGCAACCGGTATTGCGGTGGCGTTTGCGCTGATGCGCGGTTTTGCCAACCGTTCGCTGGAAACGCTCGGTAACGCCTGGCGCGACCTGACGCGTATCACCGTCTACGTGCTGCTGCCGATTAGCCTGCTGATGGCGCTGTTTTTTGTCAGCCAGGGCAGCATTCAGAACTTTGAACCCTATCATGCCTTCACCACGCTGGAAGGCGCGCAGCAAACGCTGCCGCTCGGGCCGGTGGCCTCGCAGGAAGCGATCAAAATGCTCGGCACCAATGGCGGCGGTTTCTTCAACGCCAACTCGGCGCATCCGTTCGAAAACCCTACGGCACTGACCAACTTTGTGCAGATGCTGAGCATCTTCCTGATCCCGGCCGCGCTGTGTTTTGCCTTTGGTCAGCAGCTGGGCGATCGCCGTCAGGGCCATATGCTGCTGTGGGCTATGAGCATCATGTTTGTGCTGGCGGTGGTCGCGGTGATGTGGGCTGAGCTGCGCGGCAATCCGCACTTTCTGGCCCTGGGCGCCGATAGCGCGATCAACATGGAAGGCAAGGAGACACGCTTCGGCATTCTCAACTCCAGCCTGTTTGCGGTGATCACCACTGCGGCGTCGTGCGGTGCGGTAAACGCCATGCATGACTCCTTCACTGCGCTGGGCGGCATGGTGCCGATGTGGCTGATGCAGCTGGGCGAAGTGGTGTTTGGCGGCGTCGGTGCCGGCTTATACGGCATGCTGCTGTTCGTGCTGCTCGGGGTGTTTATCGCCGGTCTGATGATTGGCCGTACGCCGGAGTACATGGGCAAAAAGATCGATGTGTGGGAGATGAAAATGACCGCGCTGGCGATTCTGGTGACGCCGACGCTGGTGCTGCTGGGTACTGCGCTGGCGATGATGACCGAAGCCGGACGCGCCGGTATGGCCAACCCTGGCATTCACGGCTTCAGTGAGGTGCTGTATGCGGTATCGTCGGCGGCCAACAACAACGGCAGCGCCTTCGCCGGTCTCAGCGCCAACACCCCGTTCTGGAACCTGCTGCTGGGCTTCTGCATGCTGGTCGGCCGCTTCGGCATCATCGTTCCGGTGCTGGCCATTGCCGGTTCGCTGGCGGCGAAGAAAATTCAGCCGGTGGGCAACGGCACGCTGCCGACTCACGGCCCGCTGTTTATCGCACTGCTGGTGGGCACCGTGCTGCTGGTAGGTGCGCTGACCTTCGTTCCCGCGCTGGCGCTTGGCCCGGTGGCGGAACATCTGCAACTTATTCAGGGATAACGGAATCATGAGTCGTCAACAACTGGCGCTGTTTGATGCGGCGCTGACACGCACCGCGATGCTGGATGCGGTGAAAAAACTCGATCCGCGCGTACAGTTTCGCAACCCGGTGATGTTTCTGGTGTGGATCGGCAGCGTGCTCACCTCGCTGCTGGCCATCGGTATGGCGGCGGGGCAACTGAACGGCAGCGCCGGCTTTACCGCGGCGGTCGCCATCTGGCTGTGGTTTACCGTGCTGTTCGCTAACTTCGCCGAAGCGCTGGCGGAAGGGCGCAGCAAGGCGCAGGCCAACAGCCTGAAAGGGGTGAACAAGCACAGCGATGCGAAGAAACTGGCGGAACCGTTTCACGGTGCGCAGTGGCGGCCGGTGGCGGCCGATACGCTGCGCAAAGGCGATGTGGTGCTGGTGGAAGCCGGGGACATCATCCCGTGCGACGGTGAAGTGCTGGAGGGCGGCGCGTCAGTGGATGAGAGCGCCATCACCGGCGAATCGGCACCGGTGATTCGTGAATCCGGCGGGGATTTTGCCTCGGTAACCGGCGGGACGCGCATCCTGTCGGACTGGCTGGTGATTCAGTGCAGCGTCAATCCGGGCGAAACCTTTCTCGACCGCATGATCGCCATGGTGGAAGGCGCGAAACGCCGCAAAACGCCCAACGAAATCGCCCTGACCATCCTGCTGGTGTCGCTGACCATTGTGTTCCTGCTGGCGACCGCTACGCTGTGGCCGTTTTCCGCCTGGGGCGGCACGCCGGTTAGCGTGACGGTGCTGGTGGCGCTGCTGGTGTGCCTGATTCCCACCACCATCGGCGGACTGCTGTCGGCGATTGGCGTGGCGGGCATGAGCCGCATGCTGGGAGCCAACGTGATTGCCACCAGCGGGCGCGCCGTGGAGGCCGCCGGTGACGTGGATGTGCTGATGCTGGACAAAACCGGCACCATCACGCTCGGCAACCGCCAGGCGACGCAGTTCCTGCCCGCGCCGGGCGTCAGCGAGCAGCAGCTGGCCGACGCGGCGCAGCTGGCATCGCTGGCCGATGAGACGCCGGAAGGGCGCAGCATCGTGGTGCTGGCGAAGCAGAAATTTAACCTGCGCGAACGCGATCTCAGCAGCATGGGCGCCAGCTTTATCCCGTTCTCCGCGCAGACGCGCATGAGCGGCGTCAACGTGCAGGATCGCCTGATCCGTAAAGGCGCGGTCGACGCGGTACGCCGTCATATCGAAGCCAGCCACGGCAGCTTCCCGGCTGAGGTTAATGCCCGGGTGGAAGAGGTGGCGCGCGCCGGCGGTACGCCGCTGGTGGTGGCTGAAGGCGCGCAGGTGCTGGGCGTGGTGGCGTTAAAGGACATCGTTAAAGGCGGCATTAAGGAACGTTTCGCCGAGCTGCGCAAGATGGGCATCAAAACGGTGATGATCACCGGTGATAACCCGTTAACCGCCGCGGCGATTGCGGCGGAAGCCGGTGTCGATGACTTCCTGTCGGAAGCGACGCCGGAAGCCAAGCTGGCGCTGATTCGCCAGTATCAGGCGGAAGGGCGCCTGGTGGCGATGACCGGCGATGGCACCAACGATGCGCCCGCGCTGGCGCAGGCTGACGTGGCGGTGGCGATGAACTCCGGTACCCAGGCGGCGAAAGAGGCGGGCAACATGGTCGATCTTGACTCCAACCCGACCAAACTGCTGGAAGTGGTGCACATCGGCAAACAGATGCTGATGACGCGCGGTTCGCTTACCACCTTCAGTATCGCCAACGATGTGGCGAAATACTTCGCCATCATCCCGGCGGCGTTTGCCGTGACCTATCCGCAGCTCAATATGCTGAACGTGATGGCGCTGCATTCACCGGCCTCGGCGATCCTGTCGGCGGTGATCTTCAACGCGCTGGTGATTGTGTTTTTGATTCCGCTGGCGCTGAAAGGCGTGAGCTATCGGCCGATGAGCGCGGCAGCGCTGCTGCGGCGCAATCTGTGGATTTATGGCGTAGGCGGTTTAGTGGTGCCGTTTATTGGCATTAAAGCGATCGACCTGCTGCTGACGCTGTCGGGCCTGGTGTAAGGAGAAGAGAAATGAGTCAGTTACGTCCGGCTATAGTATTGTTAGTGCTGCTTACCCTGCTGACCGGCGCGGTTTATCCGCTGCTGACCACCGGCCTGGCGCAGTGGTGGTTTCCGTCGCAGGCCAACGGTTCGCTGATTGAGCGCGACGGCGCGGTGCGCGGCTCAGAGCAGATCGGTCAGGCGTTCAGCCAGCCGGGGCACTTCTGGGGCCGTCCATCGGCCACCAGCGACGTGCCGTACAACGCGCAGGCGTCAGGCGGCAGCAACCTTGCCGCCAGTAATCCGGCGCTGGATAAAGCGGTGGCGGAGCGGGTGGCTGCGCTACGCGCTGCCAATCCGCAGGCGCCGGCAGCGGTGCCGGTGGAGCTGGTAACCGCTTCAGGCAGCGGCCTGGATCCGGATATCTCCCCTGAAGCGGCGCTGTGGCAGGCACCGCGCGTTGCGGCAGCGCGCAATATGACGCTGAAAGACGTCGAGGCGCTGATTGCGCGCAACACCGAGCGCCCGCTGCTGCCGTTTATCGGCGAAGAAACGGTGAACGTGCTGCGGCTGAATATGGCGCTGGATGATTTGCAGGGATGAGGTGAATTCGGTGCGCATGAATGCGCACCCTACAAACGTAGGGTCGCCATTCATGGCGACCGTTTCGATGCCCGCACCACAGCGTAACGCCATTTATGGCGACCGTTTCATTGTTCGTACGGAACTCAATATTTGAACGACATACACGACGAATTACCACGCCCCGATCCCGATGCCCTGCTGCTCAATCACAGCGACAGCCATCGCGGTAAACTGAAAATCTACTTCGGCGCCTGTGCGGGCGTAGGAAAAACCTACGCCATGCTGCAGGAGGCGCAGCGCCTGCGGGCGCAGGGACTGGACGTGCTGGCTGGCGTGGTCGAAACCCACGGCCGTGAAGAGACCGCCGCGCTGCTGCAGGGGCTGGCGGTGCTGGCGCGGCGCGCCACCGGTCGGTCGCGCCATGCGGAGTTCGACCTCGACGCCGCGCTGGCGCGCCATCCGGCGGTGATCCTGATGGACGAACTGGCGCACACCAACGTACAGGGCTCGCGCCATCCCAAGCGCTGGCAGGACATTGAAGAGCTGCTGGATGCCGGTATCGACGTGATTACCACCGTCAACGTGCAGCATCTGGAGAGCCTGAATGACGTGGTGGGCGGCGTCACCGGCATTCAGGTGCGCGAAACCGTACCTGATCCCTTTTTCGACAGCGCCGATGAAGTGGTGCTGGTGGATCTGCCGCCGGACGATCTGCGTCAGCGGCTGAAAGAGGGCAAAGTGTACGTCGGCGACCGCGCCGAGCGCGCCATCGAAAATTTCTTCCGCAAAGGCAACTTGTTCGCGCTGCGTGAACTGGCGCTGCGCCGCACGGCCGACCGGGTAGACGATCAGATGCGCGCCTGGCGCGATCAGCAGGGGCGCGACAAAGTGTGGCACACGCGCGACGCGATTCTGCTGTGCATCGGTGACGACACCGGCAGTGAAAAGCTGGTGCGCACCGCCGCCCGTCTCGCTGCCCGGCTCGGCAGCGAATGGCATGCGGTATATGTAGAAACGCCGCGCCTCAACCGACTGCCGGAAGCGCAGAGGCGCGCCATTCTGCGCACGCTGCAGCTGGCGCAGGAGCTGGGCGCGGAAACCGCCACGCTGTCCGATCCGGACGAGGCGCGCGCGGTGCTGCGCTATGCGCGCGAGCACAATCTCGGCAAAATCGTCACCGGTCGTCAGCCGCAGCGGCGCTGGCGGCGCGACAGCTTTGCCCAGCGTCTCGGCGAGCTGGGTCCGGAGCTCGACCTGCTGGTGGTGGCGCTGGATGAGCCGGTGCGCGATGCGCCCGCGACGCTGAGTGGCCAGCGGGCCAGCAGCGAGAAATGGCGGCTGCACCTGCGCGGTTGCCTGATGGCGATCGCGCTGTGCGTGCTGGTGACGCTGATCGGCCGCTGGTGGCTGGTAGAGTTTGATACCGCCAACGCGGTGATGATCTATCTGCTGGCGGTGGTGCTGGTGGCGCTGCGCTTTGGCCGCTGGCCGTCGGTGTTCGCCACGGTAATCAATATTCTGGCCTTCGACCTGGTGTTTGTGGCGCCTACCGGCACGGTGGCGGTATCGGATCTGCAATATCTGGTGACCTTTGCGGTGATGCTGGCGGTCGGGGTGATTGTCGGGAATCTCACCGCCGGCGTGCGCTATCAGGCGCGGGTGGCGCGCTACCGCGAACAGCGTGCGCGCCATCTGTATGAGATGGCGAAATCGCTCGGCAGCGCGCTGACGCCGCAGGATATCGCTGCCACCAGCCAGCGCGTCATTGAGGTGACGCTGCAGGCGCGCAGCCAGCTGCTACTGCCGGACGAGCAGGGTGAGCTGCAGTCGGCGGGTGAAAGCAGCATCGGGACGCCGCCCGACCTCGGCATCGCCAAATGGAGCTACAGCAAAGGGCAACCGGCCGGTGCCGGCACCGATACGTTACCGGCGGTGCCGTACCAGATTCTGCCGCTGAAAAGCGGGGCACACTGCCGCGGCCTGCTGGTGGTTGAGCCGGACAACCTGCGCCAGCTGATGATTCCCGAACAGCAGCGGCTGGTGGAGACCTTTACGGTGCTGATTGCCAACGCGCTGGAACGCATGGCGCTGTCGCACAGCGAAGCCGCGTCACGGCTGGCCGCCGAGCGCGAGCAGCTGCGTAATGCGCTGCTGTCGGCGCTGTCCCACGATCTGCGCACGCCGCTGACGGTGCTGTTTGGCCAGGCTGAGATGCTGATGCTGGACCTCGCCAGCGAGCAGTCGAAATATGTTGGCCAGGCCAATCAGATTCGCGAACAGACGCTGAGCACCATCCGGCTGGTGAGTAACATGCTGGATATGGCGCGTATTCAGTCCGGCGGGCTCAACCTGCGCGAAGAGTGGGTGGCGCTGGACGAGGTGATTGGCGGCGCGCTAAGCAGCATGGGACCGTCGCTGAAAGGGCACGACTTTACGCTGGATTTGCCGCCGGAGCTGGTGCTGATCAAAGGCGACAGCGCGATGCTGGAGCGGGTATTTACTAACCTGATCGAAAACAGCCTGAAGTATGCCGGCAATGCCGCGCAGCACGGCATTCGCGCCTGGCGCGATAAAGCGCGGCTGGAGATCGCTGTCTGGGATAACGGACCGGGCATTGCGCCGGAAAATCTGACGCGCATCTTTGACAAGTTTGCCCGCGGCGACAAGGAGTCGGCCGTGCCGGGCGTCGGGCTGGGGCTGGCCATCAGCAAAACCATTATTGAGTCGCATCGCGGACGCATCTGGGCGGAAAACCGGCCGCAGGGCGGGGCGGTGTTTCGCCTGTCGCTGCCGCTGCCGGCCGCGCCTGAAATTTCTGAAGAAGCACTGAAATAACTTCACATAAGTTCGGTTATACTCGATAGCTTGTCTGTTGATAAATGGGAACTTATGGAACGTTTTACCGAAAACCTGATGTATGCATCGCGCTGGCTGCTGGCACCGGTTTACATTGGACTTTCGCTGGGGCTGCTGGCGCTGACGGTTAAATTTTTTCAGGAAATTTTTCACCTGCTGCCCAACATTCTCAGCATCGCGGAAAACGATCTGATTCTGCTGCTGCTGTCGCTGGTGGATATGACGCTGGTCGGTGGCCTGCTGGTCATGGTGATGCTGTCCGGCTATGAGAACTTTGTCTCCAAGCTGGATATCGATGAAAGCAAAGAGAAGCTGAGCTGGCTCGGCAAGATGGATTCCGGCTCGCTGAAAAACAAAGTGGCAGCTTCGATTGTGGCGATCTCATCGATTCACCTGCTGCGTATTTTTATGGATGCGCGCAACGTCGCCAACGAAAAGCTGATGTGGTACGTGATCATCCACCTGACCTTCGTGCTGTCGGCCTTTGTGATGGGCTGGCTGGATAATATGTCGAAGGTTGAAAAAAAATCGTGACCTTCGCGCACGAGCTAACCCATTGCACCAGGTGCGCATTAATGCGCACCCTGTAAAAAACCGCAGTGCCCCGTAGGGTCGCCATTCATGGCGACCTGGCCAGTTGTAACTGGTGCGCATAAATGCGCACCCTGTAAAAACCGCAGTGCCCCGTAGGGTCGCCATTCATGGCGACCTGGCCCATTACCGCACCGGCTGCGTGCCGGTCAGCTGTGGCATCACGTCCCTGATCATCGCGAAAAAATGCTGCAGGCGGGCCGGATAATAACTGGCCCACGGGTAGGTCAGCCACACCGGCAGCGGCGGCGCCTGCCAGTCCGGCACCAGCTGCACCAGTGCGCCGCTGGCTAAATCCTCCTGCACCACCCATGACGACACAATCGCGGCGCCCATGCCCGCCAGCGCGGCTTTGCGCACCGCGTACAGGCTATCGCTGGCGAGGCGCGGGGCAATCGCCAGGTTGATCGGCTGGCCGTCGCTGAGACGCTGCAGCGCAATTTCGTTACGATAAAAACTGGTCAGCGCCAGCCACGGCAGCTGCGTCAGCTGGGTAACCTCTTTCACCGGCGCATGAGCCGCCAGCAGCGCCGGTGCCGCGACGACAAAGCGCGGCACTTCCGCCAGCAGCACCGCCACCACCGACGGATCGGTGGGCGCGCCGACCTGAATGGCGCAGTCAACGTTTTCACTGACAAAGTCCGGCGTGCGGTCGTTGAGCATCCACTCCACTGCCAGGCGCGGATAGCGCTGCAGATAATCCATCAGCGGTGCAATCAACTGATCCTGACCAAATGCATGCGGCGCACGCACGCGCAGCGTGCCGATCGGGTCGTCATTCGCGCCGGTTAACTCATCTTCCAGCGCGTGCCAGGTCGCCACCAGCTGCCGTGCCTGGGCATAGCAGCGTTCCCCGTCGTCGGTGAGTTTCAGCGCATGGGTGGTGCGTAAAATCAGTTTCAGGCCGAGCCGCTGTTCCAGCGCCTGCAGACGGCGACTCACGGTGGGCTGGGTGGTGCCGAGCTGCGCCGCGGCCGCCGATAGCGAGCCGCTTTCAACAATGCGGATAAACGTCTGCATCAGTTCGATGCGGTCAACGCTGGTGAGTGTGCTCATACGTACCACGCATAACAGTTCTGTGTCGTAGCAGTCTACCGCGTATGGCCGCAACGCGCTTTAATAAGCGCATCATCACGGGGGAAAACCACTATGTCTGCCATGTCTCAATCTTCTGCCATGCCTGCTGAAACGCTGCCGGCGCCGCTGGTGTTTACGCTGGCGGCCGGTGCCGGTCTTAGCGTGGCATCGATTTACTACAGCCAGCCGATGCTGGATATCATCAGTAAGCAGTTCAATGTCGGCATCGGCAGCGTCGGTATGGTGCCGATGCTCACCCAGGCCGGTTACGCGCTGGGGATTCTGCTGCTGGCCCCGCTCGGTGATCGCCACGATCGTCGCACCATCATTCTGGTTAAAGGCTTGCTGCTGGTCGCCGCGCTGCTGCTGTGCGGCTTTTCCGGCGGCATCAATGCGTTGCTGATCGCCAGCTTTGTTACCGGATTAACCGCCACCGTGGCGCAGGATATCGTACCGGCGTCGGCGGCGCTGGCACCGGAGCGCAGCCGTGGCAAAACTGTCGGCACGGTGATGACCGGGCTGCTGGTCGGTATTCTGCTGTCGCGCGTGGTGAGCGGCGTGGTGGCGGAGTATCTGGGCTGGCGCACCATGTACATGATGGCGGCGGCGGCGGTGCTGCTGAGCAGTCTGGCGCTATGGCGCGCGCTGCCACGCTTTACGCCGGGCACCACGGTGAGCTATCCGCGTCTGCTGCTGTCGCTGGCGCATCTGTGGCAGCATCACCAGACGCTGCGCCGCGCGGCGCTGGCGCAGGGCCTGCTGTCGGTAAGTTTCAGCGCCTTCTGGTCTACCCTGGCGCTGATGCTGAGCGATCGCTTCCATCTCGACAGCGCCGTGGCAGGGGCCTTCGGTCTGGCCGGTGCCGCCGGTGCGCTGGCCGCGCCGCTGGCGGGCAGTTTTGCCGACCGCATCGGCCCGGCGCGTGTCACCCAGTATGGCGCCACGCTGGTGATGGTGTCATTTGCCCTGATGTTCCTGCTGCCGGTACTGCCGGTGCCGGCGCAGCTTGGCCTGATTATCCTCAGCACCATCGGCTTTGACCTTGGCGTGCAGGCCACGCTGGTGGCGCATCAGACGCTGGTCTACAGCCTGGCGCCGGAAGCGCGCAGCCGCCTCAATGCGCTGATGTTCACCGTGGTGTTTATCGGTATGGCGACCGGCGCGGCGCTCGGCAGCCTGGCGCTGGCCCATTTTGGCTGGAACGGCGTGGTCAGCCTTGCGACGGCTGCCGCTGTGCTTGCGCTGCTGATTCGTCTCGCCAGTCGCCATCTGCAAAACTAATTTACGATCCTGTGCCAGGCTTAAAGGAGAATGTTATTTAAAAACGGAGCGTTATGAACTTCCTGGCCTGGACCGCCCTTACTGGCGGTCTGCTACTTTTGATGTCACTGGCTTCCGGCTGGATTCACCGGGGGCCGGTGACGTCGTTTGGTCTCTACCTGTTCGCGGGCATTCTGTGCGGCCCGTGGATGCTTAATCTGCTGCAAATCGACATTATCGGCCACGCCGAGCTCGCCGCCCATATCACCGAAATCACCATGGCCGCCTCGCTGTTTATCACCGGGCTCAAGCTGCGTCTGCCGATGAGTGCGCACGCGTGGCGCGTCGGGCTGCGGCTGGCATTCCCGGCGATGCTGCTGACCGTCGGCGGCATGGCCTGCCTGATTCACTGGATTACCGGCTTTGGCTGGCCGCTGTCGCTGGCGTTTGGTGCCATTGTTGCCCCGACCGACCCGGTGCTTGCCAGCCTGATCTCCGTTAACGATGCGCGCGATGACGATGCGCTGCGCGTGGCGCTCTCCAGCGAGGCCGGCATGAACGATGGTTCAGCGCTGCCGCTGCTGATGCTGGCGCTGCTGATGATGCATCCGGGCGCCTTCAGTCTCGAGCTGCTGGGCGGCTGGGCAGCGCGCGATGTGCTGTGGGCGATTGGCGGCGGGCTGGCGATTGGTTACCTGCTCGGCCGGCTGATCGGCCAGCTGGCGACCCATCTGCGCAGCGCGCATCACGACGTGGCCCCAAATGATTTCCTCGCGCTGGCGCTGATCGCCCTGAGCTACGCGGCGGCGCAGTCGGTGGATGCGTCTGGCTTTCTTGCCACCTTTGCAGCAGGCGTCGGCTTGCGCCGCGCCGAGCTGCGCGTGACCAAACGCTTTCCGCTGGAAGATCTGCCGGAAGAGAAGCGCTACCTGCCGGCAGAAGTGCTGGTCAATCCTAACCAGCGTCTGAAGCAGCAGGGCGGCAGCCCGGTAAAATCGGTCGGCCTGGTGGTCGGCGATGCGCTGTCGTTTGGTGATACTATCGAACGCCTGCTGGCGGCAGCGATGATGGTGGTGCTGGGCATCACGCTGGCGCATCACTGGAATCTCACCGGCATCGGCCTGGCGTTGCTGCTGTTTGTGGTGGTGCGGCCGCTGGCGGTATGGCTGACCACCTGGCGCTGCGAAATGCCGTTTATGCGGCGGATGCTGATTGGCTGGCTGGGGATTCGCGGCATCGGCAGTATCAATTATATTGCTTATGCCTGGGTGCATGGCCTGCAGGGCCCGCAGGCGGAACAGATGATGGACATGGCGCTGACGCTGGTGGTGTGCAGCATTGTGCTGCACGGCATCACGGTGACGCCGCTACTGAACTGGCGTGCTGCCCGGCAGGCGGCACGCACGCAGCAAGACGAAACGTGATTTTCTGGAAATAACGGGAGCTTATTATGAAAGCATTGCTTATCGCCCTGGTAGGGCTGTCGCTGTCCGCCAGCGCGCTGGCGGATGATACGGATGCCGACGCGCAGGAGAATATCTACGCCAGCCAGCTGTGCCACATTGTTAGCGGGGAGCAGAAAACCGGTGACATGCAGAGCTACACTGAGAAAATGAAGTCACAGCTGGCGGCCAGCCAGTCACCGTCGGCCATGAACAAGCCCTCCTTCAACGAGGAAACCGCGCAGGAAGTGGTCAACGGCTGGCTGGAGCTGGGCGAAGAAGAGCGGGCGAAGCTGCGTCACGATCAGCAGCAGTGCGAGCAGACGGTGATGACTCAATTCCAGCAGCAGGATTAATTTTCCCTTCTCTTCGTGAATACGCGCCTTTTCTGGCGCGTTTTTTTATGGCTTTTTTGTACGAAATGCGTACATTATCGCCAGATTGAAACAGGACCTGCATCACATAATGAGACGCCGCCTCCGGGCTGGCGCATTTTCCATACCGGCTACTGGGCAAGATGATTACACGGCGTCGTTTTCTGTTGGCTAGCGGAGCAACCGTACTCTCCATGACGGCGGGCAAACTGTTTGCCCGGGATGACATTATTCCGCTCTGGCCGGACGACCCACCGGGTGGCGGCGGTCCGTCTGGCCTGCTGAAAGTCAGCGCTAACGGTTCATGGACCAATATCGTTTCTCCCGCCATTCAGCGCTTTCGTCCGGAGAATCCCAACGGCGAAGCGGTGATCGTTGCGGCTGGTGGCGGCTACCGTTTTATCGGCATGGGGCGCGAAGCCTGGCCGGTCGCGCGCTGGCTTAATGCCAACGGGTATACCGCCTATGTACTGAGCTATCGTCTGCCGGGTGAAAAGTGGCAGGCCGGCAGAATGGCGCCGCTGCAGGATGCGCAGCGCGCGATTCGCATGGTGCACGCGATGGAAAACAAGGTGCATCTGCTGGGCTTTTCGGCCGGCGGCCATCTGCTCGGCATGGCGGCAGCGCGGCCTGACTTCGTCACCTATTCACCGCAGGATTCGCTGGATGACATCCGGCCAACCGCAGACAGCGTCGGGCTGATTTACCCGGTTATCACCCTTGAAGCGCCGTATCAGCACACCCGTACTCACCAGATGATCGTGGGCAATGACGCCACGCCGACCCAGGAAGCCAACTGGTCAGTGCAAAATTACGTTACCCGTGCCTATCCGCCAACCTTCCTGGCGCAGGCGGAGGACGATCATACCTCCAACCCTCATAACACCGAGCTGATGCGCGACGCCTGCCGCCGTATGCGCGTGCCGGTTGAGCTGATTGAACTGAGCAGTGGCGGCCACGGCTTTGGCCTCGGTAAAGCCGGCACCCCCGCTGCGCTGTGGGACCAGGCGTATGTCCGCTGGCTGGATAAGCTGGGTTAATTTCTTTACTGGCGCATCAATCCAGGAGCGCTTGCAACGGCGCTGCAATAACCTTCCGCACAAACCGTAGCGGCGCAATTTATTGCGCAAAAAACAGCGGCGCAGCGGTCGGATTAGCGCGATAAATCGCGCCGCTACGATGCGGTGCGATCAGCGAGCATGGCGATTGAATCAGCCCGTGCCGTCACGTCAGATTAAAATACCGGTCCCAATCGAGGAGCGCTTGCAACGGCGCTGCAATAACCTTCCGCACAAACCGTAGCGGCGCAA
>NZ_JASEWO010000325.1:0-2177 GCF_030024295.1 Pantoea sp. Pa-EAmG | reverse complement strand
AAGCTCCAGCTGCCGTTACTGCCGACGATAGCCGTGCCGAGCACGACGTTGCCATCGCGTACCGTAACGGTGCTGCCGGCCTCTGCCGTGCCGCTCAGCGACAGCGTGTTGTCATTGCTGCTGCCGCCGGCGGCAATCGGCGTCACGGTGCCATTGCTGTCGCCGGTCAGCAGCAAATCGCCTGCCGCGCCGGGCGCCACGGTATCAATGGTGACCGTCAGGGTGACGGAGGTGGTGACGTTACCGGCGGCGTCGGTGGCAACCGCGCGGAACGCGTAAGTACCATCTGCCAGCGTAGCGGGAGTGAAGCGCCACTGACCGCTGCCGTCGGCAATAGTACTGCCCAGCAGCGTGGTGCCGTTGTACAGCATTATGACGGCGTTAGCGCTCGCCAGGCCGCTCAGCACCGGCGTGCTGTCTTTGGTGCTGGCGCCATCGCTCAGCGTGCGCAGCGTGGCATCGCTATCGTCGGTAATTTGCAGCGAACTGCTGGTTGAGGGCAGGCCCGCCTGAATCGTCACCACAAACGGCGAGGACGCTGCGCTGACGTTGCCGGCAGCGTCCGTCAGCGTCACGGTCAGGCTGTGGCTGCCATTGCTCAGCGCTGGCGTGGTAAAACTCCAGTTGCCGTTCGCGCCCACCAGCGCCGTGCCGAGCAGCGTCTGACCATCGTAAACGCTGACCACAGCGCCCGCTTCACCGCGGCCGCTCAGGGTCGGCGTGTTGTCATCGCTGCTCGATCCGTTTGGTACCGGCGTGGTGCTGCCGCCGCTGTTGTTGGTCAGGGACACGTCCGTGGCCACTGCCGGTGGCTGCGTATCGACAGTGAAATCAACCGGGCTGGTGGCCGGACTGGTGTTGCCGGCCGCATCGGTGACGGTAACCGTCAGGCTGTGCTGCCCTTCACCCAGGGCAGGTGTCGTGAAGCTCCAGCGGCCATCGGCACCGACGGTGACCGTGCCCAGCAGCGTGGTGCCGTCGTAAATACTGACAATGGTCCCCGCTTCGGCCGTGCCGCTCAGCGTAGGCGTGTTGTCATCGGTGCTGGTGCCGCCCGTGATAGCGCCCTGCACGCTGCCCGCGTTATCCGTGATCAGCAGATCGCTGACTGCCGCCGGTGCCGTGGTATCACCGCCGCCGCCATTGTCGCCGCCGCCGTTATCCCCACCGCCGCCGCCACCGCCGTTGTTACCGGCGATCAGCGCACCGATACCGGCCAGCGCGGCGCCGGCGATACCAAAGGCGGTTAGTGTTCCGTCACCCGTGACGTTTTCCGCTAACAGCCCTTCCGTGCTGTCGATAGAGACAAACTGGAAGCCTTCTGTGCCGGGATCTTCCACCCACCACAGCGCGCCTTTGTCGTCCTGCAGCACCAGATCGCTGTCGCCGTTAGCATCGTAGAATTTATGAATAACAACGACTTCACCGGATTTAGTGGTGACCACTAAATCACTACCATTGCGTGTGAAAGACTTAATATCAGCCTGATTAAGGTTGAGCTTAACCACACTGGGAGCAGTCAAATTAACCTGATTACCGCTCACTTCAGTATCAATCGTTCCGCCTTTAGGAGTTACAGAGATATTGTTCATTTTATCGATATCCCGCGTAGTTATAAGCTTAATGGCATCCATAAAAACGCCCGGTATCGCCAGACACCGGTATTCTTCGCGAATAATTCAATGAATTACTCACATCCTCTCCAGGCCGGTTTCATCTGCCAGAGGCACAGTGAAAACGCGCTGAGTCGTTATTTGCCGCCCGCCCGAAAAACAGCTCTGCCGAACTCTTTTCAGACTTGCGCCAACAAATCAGTGAGATAGACGCTCTTCCAGTGGTAGCCTTGCATGCCGTAAATTGATTTTTGCGACAGCAAATCAACCTGACGTTGATGTTCAACGCCCTCAATAATCACGCCGCGACATAATTGATTGAGGTGGGCGAGCAGAATGTCGAAAGTGCGATCTTCGCCAAATTGCCAATAAAATTTTTTATCAATCTTGACGATGTCGAATATTCCGCTATCGAGCATGGTCAGGTTGGAATAACCCGGACCAAAGTCATCAAGCCATAAAGGGGCGTGTGTCACTTACGCGACACCTTTTAATATCAGCAGGTCTGCGCTGTTAAAACGCGCGGTAAAGAAGGCGGATATCTCTAAACGCAACAACGTTAAA
>NZ_JASEWO010000095.1:0-17707 GCF_030024295.1 Pantoea sp. Pa-EAmG | reverse complement strand
CACCTTGACAAGCCTGTGAGGAACAGCGTATTTAGCGCACCGCTCAGAACATTCTTATCACAGCAAATAACGTTAAATATTACAACTGTGCGTTAATCGTTACCGTTAACGGCCGGGTAAGTAACATTTCTGCCGGTGAAATCTGAGCCTGATACGCCAACACTTCCACACCGCAGCGCTGCGCCTGTACCAGTAGTTCTGCGTATTGCGCATCGATATGGTGCGCCGGGGAAACGTCCTCAATCCCCGTGTGCAGAACAGCAAACAACAAAACGGCCCGGTGGCCTTCTGCCGCGATAGTGCTTAATTCGCGCAGATGTTTCTGTCCACGAGCCGTCACCGCATCCGGAAAATAGCCTTTACCATTTTGTAAAAGGGTGACGGACTTGACTTCAATATAGCAGTTGGCTTTGCCCTCCGCTTGCAACAGGAAGTCAATTCGGCTTTTTTCCGTGCCGTATTTCACCTCAGCCTGGCAGTGGCTATAAGCGGATAATTCCGGAATTGCGTCGCGCAGCAGCGCCTCGCGCACCAGTTGGTTGGCGCGCAGAGTATTGACGCAAATCCAGTGACCCTGCGCGGTTTGCGTTATTTCCCAGCTGTGCGGATATTTGCGCGTCGCGCTGGCCGAGGTGGAGTACCACACGGTGTCGCCTGGCGTGGCGCAGCCGGTCATCGCGCCGGTATTGGCGCAGTGCAGGGTAAAGGTGTCACCTTCCGGCGTAATGACATCGGCTAAAAAACGTTTATAGCGGGTGATTAAGCGGGCTGATTGTAACGGCGGATCGAACTGCATTTATGCTCCTGCGGCAGATAACAGTGGCCAGCGCGCCAGCCGGCTATAGCGCGTGCGTCCCTGCGTGAAGCTGGACGCAAACAGCGCGAAATGACTCACCTCAACGCGCCAGTGAAAACCGCGCGGCGGCAGCGCCACGGCCTGCGCAGCGTGGCGCAGCAGGGTGATGTGGGGATGGAACGGCTGCGTACTCTGCGCACAGCCATGGCGCGCGGCCTGGGCGCGCAGCAGGTTGGCCAGCTGCAGTAAACCGCGCGGCGCGCGCTGGCAGCCAAGCCACACCACGCCGGGACGCGGCCAGTGACCGGCGTCATCGAGATCCAGCGTAAAGCCCGGCTGGCGGATGCGTGCCGCCAGCTGCTGCAGCTGATCCGCCGTTTCCGTGCTGACCTCACCGAGAAACGCCAGCGTCAGGTGCAGATTCGCCGCCGCCACCGGTTTACCCGCGTCTGCGGCGAAGCAATCGGCCCGCCATTGCACCAGCTGTTGCTGGAGGGCATCAGGCAATTCGAGGGCAAAAAACAGTCGTTGCGTGGCCATGCTGAACTCCGGTAATCGGCGCCGGGTGGTGTACAATGCGCGCCATCTTAGCACAGGCAGAGTGGGAGTTGAGTGTGAGTGAGTTACCGGTAAGCGAGGTACTGCCTGCATTGCTGGCCGCGCTGGCGCAGTCGCCACAGGTGCTGCTGGCGGCCCCGACCGGCGCCGGGAAATCCACCTGGCTGCCGCTACAGCTGCTGCAACAGGCGCTGCTGCCGGGGCAAATCATCATGCTGGAGCCGCGCCGGCTGGCGGCACGCAACGTGGCACAGCGGCTGGCGGAACAGCTGGGCGAACAGCCGGGCGGGACGGTAGGTTATCGGCTGCGCGGGGAAAACTGCAGCAGCGCAGCGACGCGTCTGCTGGTGGTCACCGAAGGCATTCTGACGCGCATGCTGCAGCGCGATCCGCTGCTGGAGGGCGTATCGCTGGTGATCCTCGACGAATTCCATGAGCGCAGCCTGCAGGCTGACCTGGCGCTGGCGCTGCTGCTTGATGTGCAGCAGGGATTGCGCGACGACCTGAAAATTCTGCTGATGTCGGCAACGCTGGATAATCAGCAGCTACGCAAGCTATTGCCCGACGCGCCGTTTATTGCGTCACAGGGGCGCAGCTTTCCGGTGATGCGACGTTACGCTTCGCTCAATCCGCAGCAGCGGTTTGAAGAGGCAGTAGCGCGCGAGGTGGCACAGTTGCTGCGGGATGAGCCCGGTTCGCTGCTGCTGTTTCTGCCCGGCGTGGCGGAGATTGAACGGGTTAAGCGTGAACTGGCGTCGCGCGTCAGTGATGAGGTGGATTTATCTCCTTTATATGGTGCGCTGTCGCTGGAGGCGCAGCGGCGGGCCATCCTGCCGGCCGAGCCGGGCCGGCGTAAAGTGGTGCTCGCCACCAATATCGCCGAGACCAGCCTGACGATTGAAGGCATTCGCCTGGTGGTGGACAGCGCGCTGGAGCGCGCGGCGCAGTTTGACGTGCGCAGCGGCGTGACGCGTTTGCTGACCCAGCGCATCAGCCAGGCATCAATGACGCAGCGCGCTGGCCGCGCCGGTCGCCTGGCGCCGGGGATCTGTCTGCATCTGCTGCCGCAGGAGCAGGCGCTGCGTGCGGCGGCGCAGAGTGAGCCGGAGATACTCACCAGCGATCTGGCCTCGCTGCAGCTGGATTTACTGCAGTGGGGCTGTCAGGACGCGGCTCAGCTGCAATGGCTGGATAGTCCACCGGCGCGCAGCCTGCAGGCGGCACGTCAACAGCTGCAGCGGCTCGGCGCGCTGGATAGCGAAGGGCGGCTCAGCGCGCGCGGCCGTAAAATGGCGCAGCTCGGCAGCGATCCGCGTCTCACGGCGATGCTGTGCGCCGCCGGCGACGATGTGCACGCCATCGCCAGCGCGGCGCTGCTGGTGGCGATTCTGGAGGATCCGCCGCGCAGCGGCAGTGTCGATCTGCGTGATGCGCTCAACCAGCCACAGCCGCAGTGGCTGCGGCGCGCGCGCCACTGGCAGCAGCGCCTGAATGCAGGTCAGGGGCGCGTTGACGCCGATCGCTTCCCGGCGCTGCTGGCCGCCGGGTTTGCTGACCGGCTGGCGCAGCGTCGCGGTCACAGCGCGCGCTATCAGCTCGCCAATGGTATCGGCGCGATGCTGGATGAGCACGACGGCCTGAGCCGCTATGAGTGGCTGATTGCCCCGAGCCTGCTGCAGGGGGCCAGCAGCGCCGATGCGCGCATGCTGCTGGCGCTGCCGGTAGAGATGGATGCGCTGCGCCAGCAGTGCCCGCAGCTGGTGGAGCAGCGCACCGATGTGGACTGGGATGAAGACAAAGGCACGCTGCGCGCGTGGCAGCGGGAAGCGATTGGCGCGCTGATCCTGCGGGCCCAGCCGCAGGCGCGGCCCGAGCCGGAGATCCTGCATCCGGCGATGCTGCGCTGGATCCGCGAAAAAGGGCTGGCGGTGCTCGGCTGGACGCCAGAGGCAGAGCAGCTGCGTGTGCGCTTGCAGTGCGCCGCGCAGTGGCTGCCGGAAGAGGCGTGGCCGACGCTGGATGATGACACGCTGCTGGCCTCGCTGGAGCACTGGCTGCTGCCGGAGATGGGCGCAGTACGCGATTTGAAAGGGCTGCAGAGCGTTAATCTTGTCAGCGCTTTATTACATTTGCTGACATGGTCACAGCGGCAGCGGCTGGATACTGTGCTGCCAACTCATTACACTGTGCCGACCGGAAGTCGCCTGCCGATTCGCTACGATGCGGAAAAGCCCCCCGCGCTGGCGGTGCGTATGCAGGAGATGTTTGGCGAGGCGCAGAACCCGGCGGTTGCCGATGGGCGCGTTGCGCTGGTGCTGGAGCTGCTTTCGCCGGCGCACCGTCCGCTGCAGATCACCCGTGACCTCGCGGCGTTCTGGCGCGGTGCGTATCCTGAAGTGCAGAAAGAGATGAAAGGGCGCTATCCCAAACATCCGTGGCCGGACGATCCGGCCAGCGCCTTGCCGACGAGGCGCACCAAAAAATATTCCTCGTAGCCCGCAGTGGATCGAATTCAGAGGGTTCTGCCATGCGCGGCACGAGAAAGCAGTTAGAGTAGCGGCGCTGCCGTAGCTATGCCTGGAGAAAACAAAGCATGTCTGGGAACGATCGCGAACCTATTGGGCGCAAAGGAAAAGCGCCAAAGCCGCCGCGCAGCACTGCGCGTCGGGGTCGCCGCAGGGAACTTGATGATGATATCGATCAGGACGATTTTGACGAAGATGATGAGGAGAGTGCGCCGGTGCCACCCAAAGGTAAAGGAAAACGACCCGCGCGTGGCAAACGCCGCTGGTTAGGCTGGTTGATTAAACTCTTCCTGGTGTTTGTCGTGGTGATGGCCGCCTGGGGCGTCTATCTCGATTCGGAAATCCGCAGCCGCATTGACGGTAAAGTGTGGCAGCTGCCGGCGGCCGTATACGGGCGCATGGTTAGCCTCGAACCGGGCATGGCTTACGACAAGAAAGAGATGATTGCGCTGCTGGAAGGCACGCAGTATCGCGAAGTGTCGCGCATTACCCGTCCGGGTGAGTTCAGCGTGAAAGGCAACACCATCGACCTGCTGCGCCGTCCGTTTGATTTTCCGGACAGCAAAGAGGGCCAGATTAACGCGCGTCTCACCTTCAGCAACAACGAGCTGAGCGAGATTAAAAACCTCGATACCGGACGCGACTTTGGCTTCTTCCGCCTCGATCCGCGGCTGATCACCATGTTGCAGTCGCCAAACGGCGAGCAGCGTCTGTTTGTGCCGCGCGCCGGGTTCCCGGATCTGCTGGTCGATACGCTGATCGCCACCGAAGACCGCCACTTCTACGAGCATGACGGCATCAGCCCGTACTCGATTGGTCGCGCCTTCCTCGCCAATATCACCGCCGGTAAAGCGGTGCAGGGCGGCAGTACGCTGACGCAGCAACTGGTGAAAAACCTGTTCCTCACCAACGAACGCTCGCTGTGGCGTAAAGCGCGTGAAGCCTATATGGCGGTGATCATGGATGCGCGCTACAGCAAAGATCGCATTCTTGAGCTCTACCTGAACGAGGTGTATCTCGGCCAGGCGGGCAACGACCAAATCCGCGGTTTTCCGCTGGCCAGCCTGTACTATTTTGGCCGCCCGGTGGACGAACTGAGTCTTGATCAGCAGGCGATGCTGGTCGGCATGGTTAAAGGTGCGTCGCTGTACAATCCGTGGCGTAATCCGCAGCTGGCGCTGGAGCGACGTAACCTGGTGCTGCGTCTGCTGCAACAGCAGAAAGTGATCGATCAGGAGCTGTACGACATGCTGTCGGCGCGGCCGCTTGGCGTTCAGCCGAAAGGCGGGGTGATCACGCCGCAGCCGGCATTTATGCAGATGGTGCGTAATGAGCTGCAGGCGAAGCTGGGCGATAAGGTCAAAGACCTCTCCGGCGTGAAGATCTTCACCACGCTCGATCCGATTTCGCAGGATGCCGCGGAAAAAGCGGTTGAAGACGGCATTCCCACGCTGAAGAAACAGCGCGGGCTGAAAGATCTGGAAACCGCGATGGTGGTGGTCGACCGCTTCAGTGGTGAAGTGCGCGCCATGGTCGGCGGTGCCGATCCGCAGTTTGCCGGCTATAACCGCGCGCTGCAGGCGCGTCGCTCGATTGGCTCACTGGCAAAACCGGCGACCTATCTGACCGCCCTCAGCCAGCCAAACAGCTATCGCCTGAACAGCTGGATCGCCGACGAGCCGATTGCGCTGAAACAGCCAAACGGTTCGGTGTGGAAGCCGATGAACGACGATCGTCGCTTCAGCGGTAAAGTGATGCTGGTGGATGCACTGACTAACTCGATGAACGTGCCAACCGTTAACCTCGGTATGACGCTGGGACTCGACGCGGTAGTGGATACCTGGACCAAACTGGGCGTGCCAAAAGATCAGCTGCATCCGGTACCGGCCATGCTGCTGGGGGCGCTTAACCTGACGCCGATTGAAGTGGCGCAGGCGTTCCAGTCAATTGCCAGCGGCGGTAACCGCGCTGCGCTGTCGGCGGTGCGCTCGGTGATCGCGGAAGATGGTACGGTGCTGTATCAGAGCTTCCCGCAGGCGCAGCGCGTTGAGCCGGCGCAGGCGGCGTATCTGACGCTGTATACCATGCAGCAGGTGGCCGATCACGGTACGGCGCGGGCGCTGGGCGCACGCTTCCCGGGCGCGCATCTGGCGGCGAAAACCGGTACCACCAATGACCTGATCGACAGCTGGTTTGCCGGTATTGATGGCAAAGAAGTGGCGATCACCTGGGTTGGCCGCGACAACAACCAGACCTCGAAGCTGTACGGTGCCAGCGGTGCGATGCAGATCTATCGTCGCTACCTCGACAACCAGGCGCCGATGCCACTGGTCCTGACGCCACCGGAAGATATCACTCAGATGAATATCGATTCGGCCGGTAACTTTGTCTGCGGCAGCGGCAGCAGCACATGGCGTTCGCTGCCGGTGTGGGCGCTGGATCCGAACGCGCTGTGCCAGCAGCAACAGCAGCAGATTCAGCAGCAGCAACAGCAAGAGCAGCAACAGCAGCAACAGCAACAGCCGCAGGGCGAGCAGAAGGACTCTGACGGCGTCGCGGGCTGGATTAAAGATATGTTTGGCAGTAAATAAGCCATCCGGCACTGCACCGGCTTTATACCTTCAGAGCCTGTGCAGTGCCGGCGTTTTACCACCACGTGGCGGTGCCCGATACATGGCGGCGCTCCAGCCTGAGTCTTGCATAAAAGCTGAATTTAACTCCCTCTGGCGCTGCGGCGCCTTTTTCTTTGCCCGCCATTTTTTTAGCCGCGATCATGGATATGTGCGATCCGCTGGCAAACTCACCGCCATCAGGCATTACATCTTGCGGTGCTTGCAGGGTTTCGCCTAAAATCCGTGCGTCTAATAATCATTCTCGTTTCCATTCGCCTGCATTGTTCTATTTTCATGAGATCCCACTATGAATGCGCGAAACACTTTTCCTTGTTCTCTGCGCGCGGTGACCACCCGTCGACCGCTCGCGTTATTGATTTCCCTGACTCTGGGCACACTCAGCATGCAGGCGCTGGCCGAAGATACCGTGGTGGTGACGGCGGATGGCGGCAGCGGCGTCGCGCAGGAGAGCGCATGGGGACCGTCGCCGACCATCGCCGCTAAACACAGCGCGACTGGCACCAAAACCGATACGCCAATCGAGAAGAATCCGCAGTCGGTGTCGGTGGTGACGCAGGAAGAGATGTCAATGCATGCGGTGACCAGCGTCAAAGGTGCGTTCAATTACACGCCAGGCGTGCTGACCGGTAACCGCGGCAGCTCGGACGTTATCGATGCGCTGTCGATTCGCGGCTTCAGCGAAACCAACACCAATCAGTATCTGGATGGCCTGAAGCTGCAGGGTGACAACTACTCCGAATTCGCTATCGATCCTTACTTCCTTGAGCGCGCGGAGCTGCTGCGCGGTCCGGTGTCGGTGCTGTACGGTAAGAGCAACCCGGGCGGTGTGGTGTCACTGGTGAGCAAGCGGCCGACCCAGGAGACGCTGCGTGAAGTCCAGTTCCAGATGGGCACCGACAACCTGTTCTCCACCGGCTTCGATTTTGGCGGCTCACTGGATGATGACGGCGTTTACAGCTATCGCCTGACCGGCCTGGCGCGCAGCGCTGATGCGCAACAGGAGATGAACAAAGAGAAGCGCTATACCCTTGCGCCTTCGTTCAGCTGGCGTCCCGATGCCAATACCCGCTTTGACCTGCTGACCTACTTCCAGAACGAACCGGAAACCGGCTATTACGGCTGGCTGCCGCGTGAAGGCACCGTGGTGGGCATCACCCGGCCGGACGGCATCAGCTATAAGCTGCCCACCAATTTTGATGAAGGCGAAGACAGCAATAAGATCTCGCGCAACACCAAAATGGTTGGCTACAACTTTGAGCACAGCTTTAACGATACCTGGACGGTGCGCCAGAATCTGCGCTATGCCGAAATGCAGACCGATTATCGCAGTATTTATGGCTTCGGTTATAACCCTGAGAATCAACTGATTACCCGCAATGCCGCATTCTCAAAAGAAAAACTCAACCAGTTTGCCGTGGATACGCAAGCGCAGGCTAAATTCGCAACCGGTGATTTAGCCCATACGTTACTGCTGGGCGTTGATTTTCAGCGCACCCGTAACGATATTGATGGTCAGTTCGGCACCGCCACCGGCCTGAGTCCATTCAATCCGCAATATGGCAACGACAGCTACACCCCTTATGACGATCCTTATCAGCGTTTGAACCAGCAACGCCAGACCGGTCTGTACGCGCAGGATCAAATGGAGTGGAACCGCTGGGTGCTGACGCTCGGTGGCCGCTACGACTACGCGATGAACTCCGTTACCGACCGCGTAGCGCAGAGCGTTGATCGCCAGAACGATCAGGCCTTTACCTGGCGTGGTGGCGTTAACTATGTGTTCGATAATGGCATTGCACCTTATTTCAGTTACAGCGAAGCGTTTATTCCTAATGCTGGCGCAACATGGGGCGGCGAAGCGTTTGATCCGTCACGCGCTAAACAATATGAAGCGGGCGTAAAATACGTTCCCAAAGATCGTCCTATTGTCATGACGGCGGCGGTCTATCAGCTGACCAAAACGAAGAACCTGACGGCCGATCCCGATGCAAGCCATCAATTTGCCAGCGTGCAAAGCGGTGAAATCCGCTCCCGTGGCGTCGAGCTGGAAGCCAAAGCGGCGCTTAACGCCAACATCAACCTGACGGCGGCTTACTCTTATACCGATGCGGAATACACCGAAGATACCTTGCTGAGAGGCCGTACGCCGGTGCAGGTGCCGAAGCATATGGCTTCGCTGTGGGGCGATTACACCTTCCACGAAACCGCCCTGTCGGGCTTCACCGTGGGGGCCGGAGTGCGCTACGTGGGTGAAAGCAAAGGCTTGTACGCCAGCGGCGCAAATGCCAACCAGAACTTTGACGTCGCCGCCTACACCACTGTAGATGCCGCACTGAAATATGATCTGGGCCGCTTCGGCTTGCCGGGCTCAACCGTCGGCGTCAACATCAACAACCTGTTCGATCGCGAATACGTTGCCAGCTGCTACCGCGACTACGCCTGCTACTGGGGCGCAGAGCGCCAGATCGTCGGTACCGCCACCTTCCGCTTCTGATACTGAACACAGGGCGCTGTGGCGCCCGTTAACCAGGGATTATCATGCAGCATCCGCACCACGCAGAAACCACCTTTTCACTGGAAAACGTCAGCTTCCGTGTGCCCGGCCGCACGCTGCTGCATCCGCTGTCGCTGACTTTCGCTCCGGGCAAAGTCACCGCGCTGATCGGGCATAACGGTTCCGGTAAATCCACGCTGCTGAAGATGCTCGGCCGTCACCATGCCGCCAGCGAAGGGCGCGTGATGCTCAACGGTGAGGCGGTTGATACCTGGAGCAGTAAAGCTTTTGCACGACAGGTGGCCTATCTGCCGCAGCAGCTGCCTGCGGCGGAGGGCATGACGGTGCGCGAGCTGGTGGCGATTGGGCGCTATCCGTGGCACGGTGCGCTGGGGCGCTACGGCCAGGAAGATCGCGATCGGGTAGACGAGGCGATTGCGCTGGTTGGACTGAAACCCTTCGCCGGGCGGCTGGTGGACAGCCTGTCCGGCGGCGAGCGGCAGCGTGCGTGGCTGGCGATGCTGGTGGCGCAGAACAGCCGCTGTCTGCTGCTGGATGAACCCACCTCGGCGCTGGATATCGCCCATCAGGTTGATGTGCTGGCGCTGATTCAGCGCCTCAGCCACGAACGCGGCCTGACGGTGATAGCGGTACTGCACGATCTCAACATGGCGGCCCGCTACTGTGACCGGCTGGTGGCGCTGCGCGCGGGCGAAGTGATCGCGCAAGGCGGACCGGAAGCGATTATGCAGGCCGGGGTGCTGGGTGATATTTATGGCATTCCGATGGGCATTCTGCCGCATCCGCAGGGCGGCGCGCCCGTCAGCTTTGTCTACTGAGGCCTCGTGATGTTCGACATTTCCCGTCGCCGTCTGCTGACCGTGCTGGCGCTCTCACCGCTGATGAACCTTGCACCGCTGCGCGCCGCGCCGCCGGACAGCCAGCGCATCCTGGCGCTGGAGTGGCTGCCGGTAGAGCTGCTGATGGCGCTCGGCGTCGCCCCGCTCGGCGTGGCCGATCTGCATAACTACGCCATCTGGGTGGGTGACCCGGTCTTGCCGGCCGGCACCCTCGATCTCGGCTTACGCACCGAACCCAATCTGGAACTGATGACCCAGCTGGCACCGTCGTTGATCCTGCACTCCAACGGTTACGGCCCGGCGGTCGACAAGCTGGAGCGCATTGCGCCGACGATGGGCTTTGACCTCAACAGCGGCGATGGCAAACCGTTCACCACCGCGCGCACATCGCTGCATGCGCTGGGTGCCCGGCTTGGCCTTGAAGCGCAGGCTCAGGCCCATTTGCACTGGGTGGATGGTGAAGTGGCGGCCGCGCGTGAGCGGTTACGTCCATGGGCGCAGCGTCCGCTGCTGCTGATGTCGCTGATGGATCCGCGTCACGCCATTACCTTCGGTAAAGGCAGCCTGTTCCTCGAGGTGATGGAGCAGCTTGGCCTGCGCAATGCCTGGCAGGGCGAAACCAACTTCTGGGGCAGTGCGGTGGTCGGGCTGGAGCGGCTGGCGGAGGTCGGTGACGTTGAGGTGATCTGCTTCGACCACGATAACGAACGCGATATGCAGCAGGTGACACAAAGCGCACTGTGGCAGGCGCTGCCGTTTGTCCGTTCCGGCCGTTTCCGGCGGGTGCCGGCGGTGTGGTACTACGGCGCCACTTACTCAGCCATCAAATTTATTCGCGTGCTGGAACGCGCGCTGGAGTCGCACTGATGCGCAACCGTCTGTTTCCCGTCACGCTGCTCAGCGTGCTCAGTTTACTGGCGCTGGCGCTCACGTTTATCAACCTGCGCCAGGCGCTGCCGCTGGCACAGTGGCAGCAGGCGATGTTCGCGCCGGATATCGATAACATCCGTCAGGTGGTGTTCCACTACAGCCTGCTGTCGCGGCTGGCGCTGGCGCTGCTGGTCGGGGCCGGACTTGGCCTCGCGGGCCTGCTGTTCCAGCAGGTGTTGCGCAATCCGCTGGCGGAGCCGACCACGCTGGGCGTCTCTTCCGGCGCGCAGCTTGGCCTGACCGTCGCCACTCTGTGGCAGCTGCCGGGCGGGGAGCTGACGCAGCAGTTTGCCGCGATGGGCGGGGCGGTGCTGGTCGGCGTGCTGGTGTTTGGCATCGCCTGGGGCAAGCGTCTGTCGCCGGTGACGCTGATCCTGGCCGGTCTGGTACTGAGTCTGTACGCCGGCGCGGTTAATCAAATCTTTGCCATCTTCAATCACGATCAGCTGCAAAACATGTTTCTGTGGAGCACCGGCGCGCTGAACCAGCTCGACGGCCACAACGTGGCGCTGCTGTGGCCGCGCCTGCTGCTGGCGTTCGCACTGGCGCTGGCGCTGTTGCGTCCGCTGACGTTGATGGGGCTGGATGATGGCGTGGCAAAAAACCTCGGTCTGGCGCTGTCGGCGGCGCGCATTGCCGCGCTGGCGCTGGCGATCCTGCTCAGTGCGCAGCTGGTTAACGTCGCCGGTATCATCGGCTTTATCGGGCTGTTCGCGCCGCTGCTGGCGAAGATGCTGGGGGCGCGTCGTCTGCTGAGCCGCTTGCTGCTGGTGCCGCTGATTGGCGCACTTCTGCTGTGGCTGGCCGATCAGTGCGTGCTGTGGCTGACTGCGCACTGGCGTGAAGTGTCAACCGGGACGGCTACCGCGCTGATTGGCGTGCCGATTCTGCTGTGGCTGCTGCCGCGTCTGCGCACGGGCTCGCTGCCGCCGGCGATGAATGCTGGCGACACAGTGCCGCAGGAGCGGCAGGCCGTGCTGCGCTGGTGTCTGGCGGGCGTGATGATTCTGGCGCTGTGCAGTCTGGCGAGCATTGCGTTTGGGCGCGACGCACACGGCTGGACGTGGGTCAGCGGCGATATGCTGCAACAGCTGCTGCCGTGGCGCGTGCCGCGCGTGCTGGCGGCGCTGGTGGTCGGCACGATGCTGGGCGTCGCCGGGGTGCTGATTCAGCGCCTGACCGGTAATCCAATGGCCAGTCCGGAAGTGCTGGGCATCAGCTCCGGGGCGGCCTGCGGGGTGGTGGTCATGCTGTTCTTTGTGCCTGGTAACGCGGTCGCCTGGCTGCTGCCTGCCGGCGTGCTGGGTGCCGCGCTGACGCTGCTGGTGATTATGCTGGTGGCCAGCCGCGGCGGTTTTGCACCGGAACGCATGCTGCTGGCCGGAATGGCGCTGAACAGTGCGTTCGTCACGTTACTGATGGTGTTGCTGGCGAGCGGCGATCCGCGCATGGCCGGGCTGCTGAGCTGGATTTCCGGTTCGACGTACAACATCTCAATGACGCAGGCGCTGCAGAGTGCTGTTGTGGGCATGATACTGGTGGCGCTGGCACCGCTGGCCAGCCGCTGGCTGACGCTGCTGCCGCTCGGCAGTGCCACGGCGCGCTCAGCCGGCATGGCGCTGAACCGATCGCGCTTCAGCCTGCTGTTGCTGGCGGCTGCGCTGACCGCCACCGCGACGCTCACTATCGGTCCGCTGAGTTTTATTGGCCTGATGGCACCACATATTGTGCGCATGCTCGGCTTCCGTCGCGCGCTGCCGCAATTGCTGATGGCTGGCCTGCTCGGCGGGTGCCTGCTGGTGTTCGCCGACTGGTGCGGCCGCATGCTGGCCTTCCCGGATCAAATCCCGGCGGGCCTGATGGCGACCTTCTTCGGCGCGCCGTATTTTATCTGGCTGCTAAGGCGCGCTTAGTGAAGCGGGGCGCTATGAATGGCGCCCCGGCAGGTTTACAGCTGCGCGAAGCAGCGGCGTGCGGCATCGACGGTGCGCTGAATATCTTCCTGGCTGTGCGCCAGGGACATAAAGCCGGCCTCATAGGCCGATGGCGCGAGGTAAACACCTTCCTGCAGCATCAGATGGAAGAAACGCTTAAAGCGCTCCACATCGCACTTTGTCACGTCGGCGTAGCAGGTCACGCTGTCGGCGTCGGTGAAGAAAATACCGAACATGCCACCGACGTGGTTCACCACCAGCGGGATATTTTCCGCCTCTGCCGCCGCCAGCAGACCAGCACACAGCTGGTCGGTGAGCGCGGTTAAGGTCGCATGGGTGCCAGGCTGCGCAATCTGCGACAGGCAGGCAAAACCGGCGGCCATGGCAATCGGGTTGCCGGACAGCGTACCCGCCTGATACACCGGGCCGGTGGGAGCCAGCGCGGCCATCACTTCGCGGCGACCGCCAAAGGCACCAACCGGCATACCGCCGCCGATGATCTTGCCAAGACAGGTCAGGTCTGGCGTAACGTCGTAATACGCCTGGGCACCGCCCAGCGCCACGCGGAAGCCGGTCATCACTTCATCGATAATCAGCAGCGCGCCAAACTCATCGCACAGCGCACGCAGGCCCGGCAGGAATTCCGGCTGCGGCGGGATGCAGTTCATGTTGCCCGCCACCGGTTCGACGATAATACAGGCGATCTCTTGCGGATACTGCTCAAACGCCGCGCGCACCGAGTCGAGATCGTTATAGGTGCAGGTCAGGGTGTGACGGGCGAAATCCGCCGGCACGCCCGGCGAGTTGGGCTGGCCGAGCGTCAGCGCACCGGAACCGGCTTTCACCAGCAGGCAGTCAGCGTGGCCGTGGTAGCAGCCCTCAAATTTGATGATTTTGTCACGCTGGGTGAAACCGCGCGCCAGGCGGATGGCGCTCATGGTGGCTTCGGTGCCGGAGTTAACCATACGCACCATGTCCATGCTCGGCACCAGCTCGCACACCAGCTCGGCCATCTTCACTTCCATCTCGGTCGGCGCGCCAAAACTCAGGCCGCGCGCGGCGGCTTCGATCACCGCATTGCGAATGGTGGCGTTATTGTGGCCCAGCACCATCGGTCCCCAGGAGCCGACGTAATCGATATAGGCTTTGCCATCGGCATCATACAGATAGGCACCGTCGGCGCGTTCGATGAACAGCGGCACGCCGCCCACGCCGGTAAAGGCACGCACCGGAGAGTTCACGCCGCCCGGGATCAGGCGTTGTGCTTCGGCATACAGGTTTTCTGACTTACTCATGGTTCGGCTCCTGCTGTTCTGGAAAAAATCTGGCGCCATTCTACGGAAGAGCGGCCGGTGAAGAAAGGCGCGCGGCCGCTTGCGCCTGCGACATTGCTATACTTTATGCCATAACTGGCGGCACACAGTGTCAAGGGCGCTACTTGATTGCACTGGACGGCTGGCAGATAATAGCGAAATTGAGGTCGTTTTCTGACCTGGACGTTTACCCGGAGTAAAAGATGAGTGACGACGTAGCCGCGCTGCCTCTGCAGTTCACCGATGCAGCAGCGAAAAAAGTAAAAAACCTGATTGCGGATGAAGAGAATCCGGCGCTGAAACTGCGCGTATATATCACCGGCGGGGGCTGCAGTGGCTTCCAGTATGGTTTTACTTTTGACGATCAGATGAATGACGGCGACATGACCATCGAGAAGCAGGGTGTGGCGCTGGTGGTTGACCCGATGAGCCTGCAGTATCTGGTGGGTGGATCGGTTGACTACACCGAAGGTCTGGAAGGTTCCCGCTTTATCGTGACCAATCCCAACGCCAAAACCACCTGCGGCTGCGGCTCCTCTTTCAGCATCTGATGCTGGGCTGGCTGCCGTTCTGGCAGCCATGATTTACCACTCAATCGTCACCAGGCGTGCCGTTTCACGGCGCAACGCATCGCGGTTCAGTACGCTTTGTGTCACGCGCGGCTGCGCGCTGAAATGCCGGCCACAGTCAACAGACGGCAGCGTCTGCTCACTCGGGCGTGAGATATCGCAGCGGGAGAAAATCGTTAGCGAGACGGCGATAGAGCCTGTGGTGGTTGCCGCACCGATCGGTGCAGCCACGATCAGCCCTATGGCCAGCAGCAGCGCTCTGGTCATGGTGAAATCCTGGTGATGTCAAAAGTGCGCTACGCGCTAAAAGGGCACAGAGCATACGTGGCCGCTGTGCCTTGTTATTTGATTTTCGACATGAATCGTCGAATCTTTAGTCTGGTAATGCTTTATTTTTCGTCGGATGTAAAGCTTCGCATAATTGTTTTGCTGCCAGCAGCAGGCGCGGACCCGGCCGGCTCAGCCAGTCATCGTTAAGCGCAATCACCGGTACGTTAAGCTGCGGCTGCCAGAAGCGCGCGACGCTGGCGGCGCGGCTGGCATCACCGCCAGTGACAATCGCCTGCGGGTGCCGCGTCAGCACCTGTTCCCGGCTCACCTGAGGCCAGCTTACGCTGCTGTCAGCAAAGATATTGCGACCGCCGCACAGGGTGATAACCTCATTCTGCAGCGTGCTGCGCGCGGCGGTAAACAGCGGCTGCTGGCCAAACTGCAAAAACAGCGGCACCGGCGTTTGCTGCTGATAGCGCTGACGCAGCGTCTGCAGCTGCTGGTGTAACGCCTGTGCGGCCGCTGTGGCCCGCTGGGGCTGTGGGCTCCAGCGCTGCAGCGCCGCCAGCGCGTTAATCATCTGATCGAGTGATTGCGGATCGATCCATTCCACATGGATGCCCAGACGCTGCAGCTGCTCCACCTGGCGCAGCGGATTGCCGCCGCGCCAGGCCAGCACCACATCCGGTCTGAGCTGCACAATGCGTTCAACGCGAATGCCCTGCCAGTTCGCCACCTGCTCCAGCTGGCGAGCAGCGGCGGGATAGTCTGACCAGGCGCTCACCGCCACCGGCGTGATGCCGGCGGCAAACGCCAGTTCGGTGAGATGCGGCGACAGGGTAATGACGCGCGGTGCGGCCAGCAGACTGTGGCACAGCAGCCACAGCCCGAGCAGCAGATATTTAGCCACGCGCCAGCTGAGCCAGCAGGTTTTCCACCATCAGCGACGACTGTTTAGCCGCCACGCTGAGGAACTCTTCGAAACTCAGATGCGACGCTTTATCGGCCACGTCAGAAATAGCGCGTACCACCACGAACGGCACTTTAAACTGATGGCAAACGTGACCAATCGCCGTGGCTTCCATCTCTACCGCAATCGCCTGCGGGAAGGTGCTGCGGATACGCTCCAGCGGCGCGGCGCCATTGATAAAGGCATCACCGCTGACCACCAGACCGCGCACCGCGTTGAGATCCAGCTGTTTGATCACCTGCTCTGCGGCGGCAATCAGCGCGCTGTCTGCGACAAACGCCGCCGGGCAGCCCGCCATCTGACCAGGCTCATAGCCAAAAGCGGTGACATCGGCATCGTGATAACGCACTTCATCGGACACCACGATATCGCCCACCTGCAGGGTTGGCGCCAGACCGCCTGCGGAACCGGTGTTGATCACCAGATCCGGTTTGCACAGCTCCAGCAGCAGCGTGGTACCGAGCGCCGCCGCGGTTTTGCCGATGCCCGATTTCAGCAGAGCCACCTCAACGCCGTTGAGCGTACCGGTGTAAATTTCGCAGCCGGCCAGCGTCAGCGTCTGACGGTTTTCAATTTTGTCACGCAGCAGTGTGACTTCCTGCTCCATCGCGCCAATAATGCCTGCTTTCATAAAGAATCTCGCTGTAGTTATGGATGTATAAGGCTAAAGTGAGGCATAGTCTAACATGGCTCAATGGGGATCAATTCAGGAAAAAATAAGGGGTAACAATGGCGACGATCAATTTCAGGAAGAAGATCAGTTTCACCCGCCCTTATACCAGCCGCAAAGATCCCGAAGGCGAATACTTTATTACCCGCCACTTTGAAAGCGATCGTGGACGCATTATTAATTCTGCCGCGATTCGCCGTCTGCAACAAAAAACCCAGGTGTTTCCGCTGGAGCGGAATGCGGCCGTGCGCTCGCGCCTGACCCATTCGCTTGAGGTGCAGCAAACCGGGCGTTACATCACCAAAGAGATTCTGCATACGCTGAAAACCCAGGGCGGCGGGCTGGCGGCTTACGGCCTCGATGGCTTTGAGGGCGCGGTCGAGAGCCTGGTGGAGATGGCCTGCCTGCTGCACGACGTCGGCAACCCGCCGTTTGGCCATTTTGGTGAAGCGGCGATCAATGACTGGTTTGATGACAACCTGCCGGCCGAACTGGTGGATCCGCTGGTGGCGGGCGTGGCGGATGACGCGCAGCGTGCCGATTTCGACCGGTTAAATGCAATGATTCGTCAGGATTTGTGCCATTTCGAAGGGAATGCGCAGGCCATTCGGCTGGTGCATACCCTGCTGCAGCTAAATCTTAGCTATGCGCAGGTCGCGTGTATTTTAAAATACACCGCGCCGGCGTGGTGGCAGGGCGATAAGCCGGCGGAGTTCAGCGTGTTAATGAAAAAGCCGGGTTTCTATTTATCCGAACGTGAATATGTGGCCGATCTCCGCGCGGCAACGGATATACCTGAGCACCACCGTTATCCGCTGACCTGGATAATGGAAGCGGCTGACGATATCTCCTATTGTATTGCCGACCTTGATGACGCCGTAGAAAAAGACATCTTCACCGTCGATACGCTCTATCATTCTTTGCTCAACGCCTGGGGTCCGGTGAAATCCGGCGACGCGTTCAGCCGCACCATTAATGAAGCGTGGAAAGAGGCCAATCAGAAAAAGCGTCGCAGTATTAGCGATCAATTTTTCATGTCGCTGCGGGTCAACGTCCAGAGCGTGCTGGTCAGCCATGCGGTGCGCCGCTTTGTTGATAATTTACCTGCCATTTTTGCCGGCAGCTTTAACCATGCGCTGCTGGAAGATGACGGTGATGAAGGGCGCCTGTTAAAATTATTTAAAA
>NZ_JASEWO010000324.1:0-2182 GCF_030024295.1 Pantoea sp. Pa-EAmG | reverse complement strand
GAATCTCTTTGCGGTCCATGGCGATACGAATCGCACGCCAGCCGAGGAACGGGTTCTCTTCTTTTGGCAGGTTCATGTACGGCAGATCTTTGTCGCCGCCGATGTCCATGGTACGCACGATCACGGCCTGGGAACCCATCGCTTCCGCCACGGCTTTGTAAGCCTGGAACTGCTCTTCTTCGCTTGGCAGCGAATCGCGGTCCATAAACAGGAATTCAGTACGGTACAGACCTACACCTTCCGCGCCGTTGCGCTCAGCACCGGCGACATCTCGCACGGTACCGATGTTGGCGCACACTTCAACCTGGTGGCCGTCCAGCGTAATCGCTGGCAGATCTTTCAGTTTCGCCAGCTCGTGCTTCTCAGACAGATACTGCGTCTGAATCGCTTTCAGCTCTTCCTGCACGTCGTCGGTCGGATTGACGTAAATCTTGTTGTTCACGCCATCGATAATCAGGAAATCACCGTTTTTCACGGTAGCGGTCACGTTACCGGTGCCGACAATCGCAGGCAGCTCCAGCGAACGCGCCATGATCGAGGTGTGTGAAGTACGACCACCCAGATCGGTAATAAAGCCCAGCACCTTTTTCAGGTTCAGCTGTGCGGTTTCGGA
Organism: Pantoea sp. Pa-EAmG; assembly: GCF_030024295.1. NCBI lineage: Bacteria > Pseudomonadati > Pseudomonadota > Gammaproteobacteria > Enterobacterales > Erwiniaceae > Pantoea > Pantoea sp. Pa-EAmG. Next base: position 1,569 of record NZ_JASEWO010000324.1, on the reverse strand, counting down.
TGGCGTCAGATCTTTCGCCACCAGAATGGATTCGTCAGCAATGGCGCTCAGGTCAACGATATGCAGACCCAGAATGTTCTGTAGCAGACGCTTGCCGATGTCACGTACGTCAGCCGCGCGCTCTTTCAGATATTCGTCGTCGAGTTCTTCCAGCGCTTTCGCCTGGCCTTCAACCACAGAGTGGGCGGCGGCGTCAGCGGTTACGTGATCTTTTTTAATCAGGTCGATGATTTCCTGCTCAAGCTCTTCGTCTTCGAGCAGCATGATGTGACCTTCAAAGATCGCCGCTTTCTCTTCACCGAAGGTTTCACCGGCTTTCACACGGATGGCTTCAAGCTGCCCGGCTGCTTTGCTGCGACCGTCGAGGAAGCGCTGAACTTCCTGCTCAACCTGGTCGTCAGTAATCTTTTTACGGCTGATGACGATCTCGTCTTCCTTCAGCAGCAGTGCTTTGCCGAAAGCGATACCCGGTGATGCTAAAATGCCTGAAATCATAACCCTACCTTTTAATCACGATGGCTCATTGACCCAATGCGTTGCCACTGTCGCGGAACAGTACTCTAAGGAAGCAAGAACGCGGACAGGTTGTCCGCGATCAAGATATTTGCACTCAATGGGGCAAAGGAGTCGGTTTAGTTGCTTACCTGAGCGGAATTACTCCAGCTCAGCCATCAGTTTCACCAGGTGCTCAACCGCTTGCTGCTCATCTTCACCTTCAGCAGACAGCGTAACAACCGTACCCTGAGTCAGACCCAGAGTCTGCAGTTTGAACAGGCTTTTCGCGCTGGCAGATTTGCCATTAGAGGTCACAGTGATTTCTGACTGGAAAGCCTTAGCTTCTTTAACGAACTGAGCTGCAGGACGGGTATGAAGGCCGTTAGGTGCGGTAATGGTAACTTCTTGCTGGAACATTCTATTTCCCCAACTTTATCAGGTTTGGTGTTATGGATCTAAAGTCTAGCCTGGAGCCGTCACTTTAGCCTGTATAGGTGCGCTGGTGTGGCATTAAGCTGACCAAAAAATGCGCTTAGTAATGTGCGTCTTTCAGCAGCAGATCAAAAACTGTGCGAAAAGGTCACCTTGCTAAGTATGCCGTGATTCGCCGTTTCGCCAAATCAGTAATTCCATTCAGCTTGATCCACTTCAACGCCAGATTAATTTCACGCACCGAAATAATTGGGAGCTTAAATACAAGAGCCGCGTCATTGAAATCAATCTGTCTGTTTTTAAAAGTGAGATCTGCGGCTCAAAAAAGCACCCATTCGGGTGCTTTTTTCATCGTTTTCAGACTATGGCGGTTACTGCTGCAGCTCTTTTTCAGTGAACAGATCGGCAAACAGGGCGGTACTTAAATAGCGCTCGCCAGAGGAGGGCAGGATCACCACGATATTCTTATTGGCGAATGCTTCGTCTTCCTGCAGCTTCAGTGCTGCAGCCACTGCCGCACCTGAAGAGATACCGGCCAGAATGCCTTCTTCGTCCATCAGCTGACGCGCGGTGCTGATGGCTTCTTCGTTGGTAATCGCAACGCCCCGATCAACCAGTTTCCGGTCAAGGTTGCCAGGAATG
>NZ_JASEWO010000094.1:0-17939 GCF_030024295.1 Pantoea sp. Pa-EAmG | reverse complement strand
TTCAGCATATGAAGGTAACGCGGTGAATATTCAGGCTCTTCTTTCCGATAAAGTCAGTCAGGCGATGGTGGCGGCAGGCGCACCGGCCGATTGCGAACCGCAGGTTCGTCAGTCTGCAAAAGTGCAGTTCGGCGATTACCAGGCGAACGGTATCATGGCCGTGGCGAAAAAGCTCGGTCAGGTGCCGCGCCAGCTGGCTGAGCAGGTAGTTCAGCATCTGGATCTGGCTGGCATCGCCAGCAAAGTCGACATCGCCGGTCCCGGCTTTATCAACATCTTCCTCGACCGCCAGTGGCTGGCACAGCAGGCCGCGCAGGCGCTGCAGCTGCCACGCCTGGGCGTCAGCGAAGTGACACCTCAGACTATCGTGATTGACTACTCGGCGCCCAACGTGGCGAAAGAGATGCATGTCGGTCACGTGCGATCCACCATCATCGGTGATGCCGCAGTACGCACCCAGGAGTTCCTCGGCCATCACGTCATCCGCGCTAATCACGTCGGTGACTGGGGTACACAGTTTGGCATGCTGATCGCCTATCTGGAGAAGCAGCAGAACGAGCATCATGAAGATATCGCGCTGGCTGATCTGGAAGCCTTCTACCGCGAAGCGAAACGCACCTATGACGAAGACGAAGCCTTCGCCGAGCGCGCCCGCGGTTACGTGGTGAAACTGCAGGGTGGCGACGAATATTGCCGCGCCATGTGGAAGAAGCTGGTGGATATCACCATGAGTCAGAACCAGCAGGTGTATGACCGCCTTAACGTCACCCTGACGCGTAAGGATGTGATGGGTGAAAGCCTGTATAACGACATGCTGCCGGGCATCGTCACCGATCTGCGCGAAAAAGGGCTGGCGGTGACCAGCGAAGGCGCCACCGTGGTTTTCCTTGATGAGTTCAAAAACAAGGAAGGTGAACCGATGGGCGTGATCATCCAGAAGAAGGATGGCGGCTATCTCTACACCACCACCGATATCGCCTGCGCCAAATATCGCTATGAAACGCTGCATGCCGATCGCGTGCTGTACTACATCGATTCCCGCCAGCATCAGCATCTGCAGCAGGCGTGGACCATCGTGCGCAAAGCGGGCTATGTGCCGGAGTCAGTGCCGCTGGAGCACCATGCGTTCGGCATGATGCTGGGCAAAGATGGCCGTCCGTTCAAGACGCGCAGCGGTGGCACCATCAAACTCTCCGATCTGCTGGATGAAGCCGTTGAGCGCGCCCATGCGCTGGTCAGCGAGAAGAATCCGGAGATGAGCGCGGCAGAGCTGAAAGAGCTGGCGGAAGTGGTCGGCATCGGCGCGGTGAAATACGCCGACCTGTCGAAAAGCCGCACCACCGATTACATCTTCGACTGGGACAACATGCTGGCGTTTGAAGGCAACACCGCGCCGTACATGCAGTATGCCTACACGCGTGTGCTCTCAGTATTCCGTAAAGCGGGCATTGAGGCAGACAGCCTGCACGGTGATATCATCCTGACTGACGAGCGCGAAGCGCTGCTGGCGACCCGTCTGCTGCAGTTTGAAGAGACGATCACCCAGGTCGCGCGCGATGGCACCCCGCACGTGATGTGTGCTTATCTGTACGATCTGGCCGGTCTGTTCTCGGGCTTCTATGAGCACTGCCCGATTCTCTCCGCCGAAGAGGAAAACGTACGCAACAGCCGCCTGCAGCTGGCGGCGCTGACGGCGAAAACCCTGAAGCAGGGGCTGGATACGCTGGGCATCAAAACCGTCGAGCGAATGTAAGCTTAAAAAAACCCGCTGCGGCGGGTTTTTTATTGGCTATTGGCGATTTGCTATTGGTAATTGACCATCACTTCACTGCTCACCACCCGCAGGCCGGGCGGCAACGCGCCCTGCCCCTGAAATCCGAAAGCCAGATGCAGCGTTTCATCGGCTGCCACGTTGGCGAGGCCGCGCGTGCTGCCACTGGCGCCGTCCAGCTCCACGCAGCGCTGACTGGCGCACAGCCGCACCACCAGACCGGATGGCGCCGGTCGGCTCAGCGTGTAGCGCCAGTTCACCAGCGAAATAGTCCCTGCAGCCGCCGAGGGCGCTTTAAGCGCCGGCGACAGCAGCCAGTTGCCGCGCACGCCGAGGCTCGGGCCGCTGGCGCTGGCTTGCCACGCGCCGCTGGCGGCCTGGCCCTTTAGCGGCAGCGCCAGCAGCGCTGCCAGCAGCCATGAGAGCGTCACGCCGCGCATTATTTGCCGCCTATGGTTGCAGTCATGCGGATCTGCCGGTTATCGGTCAGCTCCATATTGGACAGCACCACCAGCTGCGGAAGGTTGCGGCGCAGGAAGCGCGCCAGCAGCGCCCGCAGCGGATGGTTAACCAGCAGCACCGGCGGCGCACCGGTCATCTCCTGCTGCTGCAGCGCGGCCTGCGCCTGCATCAGCAGCCGATCGGCAAGACCCGGTTCCAGACCGCCACCGCCCTGCAGCGCCTGCAGCAGCAGACGTTCCAGTGTGGCATCCAGTCCAATCACCTGCACTTCGCCGTTGCCCGGGAACCACTGCTGGGTAATCGCACGGCCCAGCGCGACGCGTACCACGCTGGTCAGTTCCTGCGGATCGTTCTGCACCGGCGCATGTTCGGCCAGCGTTTCGATAATGGTGCGCATGTCGCGGATCGAGACGCGCTCGGTCAGCAGATTTTGCAGCACTTTGTGCAGCGTGGTCAGGGTAATGACGCCCGGCACCAGATCTTCCGTCAGCTTTGGCATCTCCTGGGTGACGCGGTCCAGCAGCTGCTGCGCTTCCTGACGCCCAAACAGCTCGCTGGCGTACTGGCCGATCAGGTGATTAAGGTGGGTCGCCACCACGGTACTGGCTTCCACTACGGTGTAGCCCTGAATCTGTGCCTGCTCTTTCAGCGCGCTGTCGATCCAGATGGCCGCGAGGCCAAACGCCGGGTCAACCGTCGCTTCACCCGGCAGCGTGCCCGCCGCCGTGCCCGGGTTGATCGCCATCCAGCGTCCCGGATAAGCATCGCCGCTGCCAATCTCCACGCCCTTCATCAGGATGCGATAACGCGCCGGCGGCAGCTCCATGTTGTCACGAATGTGCACCACCGGCGGCAGGAAGCCGACCTCCTGCGCCACCTTTTTACGGATACTGCGGATACGCCCGAGCAGCTCGCCGTTTTGCAGATGATCGACCATCGGAATCAGGCGATAGCCCACTTCCATGCCAAGCGAATCTTCCAGCTGGACGTCGGTCCACGAGGCTTCGACCGTGGCCGGCGTCTCCTGCGTTTTCACCACGCTGGAGGCTTCACTTTGCTTCTTCGGCTGCATTTCGCGGCCGCGCAGCCACCAGGCCAGGCCGAGCAGCGCCGCGGTGAACAGCAGGAACACAAAGTTCGGCATGCCGGGCACCAGGCCCAGCAGGCCAATCACGCCGGCGCTCAGCATCAGCACGCGCGGATTGTTAAACAGCTGGCCCACCATCTGTTCGCCGACGTCCTGATCGGTGCTGACGCGGGTAACGATGACACCGGCAGCGGTAGAGATCACCAGCGCCGGGATCTGCGCCACCAGGCCGTCACCGATGGTCAGCAGCGTATAGGTTTCCCCGGCATGGCCGAGATCCATACCGTGCTGCACCACGCCCACCAGCAGACCACCGATCACGTTGATCACCATGATCAGGATGCCGGCGATGGCGTCGCCGCGCACAAACTTACTGGCACCGTCCATCGAGCCGTAGAAATCCGCTTCCTGGGTCACCTCGGCGCGCCGGCGTTTGGCTTCGTCTTCACCAATCAGGCCAGCGTTCAAATCGGCATCGATCGCCATCTGCTTGCCGGGCATACCATCCAGCACGAAACGCGCGCCCACTTCGGCGATACGTCCGGCACCTTTGGTGATGACCATGAAGTTGATGATCACGAGGATGATGAATACCACGATACCAATGGCGAAATTACCGCCCACGAGGAAGTGACCAAAGGCTTCAACCACACGCCCGGCGGCATCAGCCCCCGTATGCCCTTCGAGCAGGATGATACGCGTTGAGGCGACGTTCAGCGCCAGACGCAGCAGCGTTGAAAACAGCAAAATGGTCGGGAAGGCAGCGAATTCCAGCGTGCGCTGGGTGAACATTGCCACCAGCAGCACCATGATGGACAGCGCAATGTTGAAGGTAAACAGCAGGTCAAGGATGAACGCCGGCAGCGGCAATACCATCATCGACAGGATCAGCATGATCAGCACCGGACCAGCCAGCACCTGCCATTGCGTGTCTTTAAAATTGCCCGGTAAACGCAGCTTTTCGGCCAGATTAGCCATGGTTGGTGTTCTCTCCTGCAAAGTCCATCTCTGCCGGGACCGGCAGATGTTTTGGTTTGTTTGGAATCAGGCCGCCTTCACGCTTCCAGCGTCGCAGCTGCCAGACCCACGCCAGCACTTCGGCCACGGCGGCATAGAGCGCGCCGGGAATAAACTGGCCAATTTCCGTATGACGATAGAGCGCACGCGCCAGCGGCGGTGCTTCCAGAATCGGTACGCGATGCTCTTTAGCGATTTCCCGAATGCGCAGGGCAATGTCACCGGCGCCTTTGGCAATCACTTTCGGCGCGCTCATCTTGCCTTCCTGATACTGCAGCGCCACCGAGTAGTGCGTCGGGTTAGTCACGATGACGTCCGCCTTCGGCACGTCGGCCATCATGCGGCGGCGGGCAGCGGCACGCATCGCCTGGCGGATACGCCCTTTAACGTGCGGGTCGCCTTCGTTCTGCTTGTGTTCATCGCGAATTTCCTGGCGCGTCATGCGCAGCTTTTTGAAGTAGCTGTAGAGCTGCCAGAACACGTCAAAGCCAACCATCGGGATTAGTCCCAGCATCACCAGCGCGCAGCTGATGGCGGTCATCGACAGGCCATGCTGCAGCGCATTCACCGGCGATTCGCTCATCAGGCGCAGCATCTCCTGCCAGTGACTCCACAGATACCAGCCAGCCACCAGCGCAACCAGCACCGCTTTGAGGATCGCCTTCACCAGTTCCGCCCACGTCTGACCGGAGAACATGCGCGCAATGCCCGGTAACGGGTTGAGCTTTTTGAAATCGAATTTGATGGATTTTCCGCTGATGTTGATTCCGCCCAGAATCATCGGCGCGGCGATGGCAACGATCACCAGCCCGGCCATCAGCGGCAGCAGCGCGATCACCGCCTGCATCACCAGGTTGCCGATGTGCGAGACGATAATTTTATCGTCGTTGACCATGCCGTGGTCGAAGCGGAAGCCGGTGGCCACCATGCTGGCCAGCCGTTGCGCCATATTGTGGCCGCCCAGCCAGATGATCAGCAGCCCGGCCAGCAGCATCAGTACCGAAGTCAGCTCGCGCGAACGCGGAATCTGCCCCTCCTGCCGTGCTTTCTCAAGTCGGTGGGGGGTGGGCGATTCTGTTTTGTCCTCGTTGCTCTCTTCAGCCACGACATACCTCAGCTGGCAGGAATTCTGAGCATAGGATGCCAAAACCCTTCGGGTCTAAAGCGCGGATTAAGCGAGAAAAAGATGGGTTTATTTAGCCATAAGTGAAATCAGGACCTGCGCTAACCTGGTGCGGGCCAATCACCAGCGAACGGTTCCGCGACCTTTGCTGCGTAATACGGTTAAGTGGTGGAGCAAGCAAAAGCCGTGCCGGACTGGCTGGGTTAAAGACGTGGCTGCGCCCGGAAATTCCGAAAATCATAAAATTGTTTCGCCGCGCAATCTTTTTTTATCTGAAAAAATAGATAAATCTTATTTACCAATTCCCTTAAGCACCATCAGGGGGCAAATGTCGCGCCGCACACCAGCCGCGCTTGCTTACGCAAATAAATTAATGCAGCTTATCTATCGTCCCAGCCAGAACTATCGCGGCGTGCCGTTAAGGCGTTTTTTCGCCCGGTAGCACGGGATTTGCCGCGGTGCAATGGTTTGAATTCTCAAAAGTCTTAGGTAGACTTAAGTCAGCACTATCTTTCTGTAATTTGACTGTTTTTTAGTGGCCTTCTCACTGCATAATCTGCCCGCCCGCTGAGTGCGTGCCGGATACAACTCTGCAGCGACACTGATGAAAATTTGAGGATCATGGTGAATAAGAGTCTCTTGCTAACGCTGCTGGCGGCTTTAACGCTGGCGGGATGTAAAGCGCCTCCACCGCCCGTGACGGATGACACCCTGGTCACCAGCGAAGTGAACGGCGTAAAACTGGTTCATCGTCATGCAGTGGCAGCACCCGGTGAATTTACCCCGGTGAATGAGAGCTTTCGCGCGCTGTATGCCGCCTCTGTGATGACCCTGCCGGATTACGGCGGCAAAGTGGTCCGTTATCTGGATAACGCCCAAACCTTTGAGGTGCTGGGTCGCGTCGAGCACAACTGGCTGGCGATTGCAGAAGAACCCAGCGGTCAGCTGATTGGCTACGTGCCCCCCAAAGCTGGCGTGGAGAGCAGCCGCTATGATGCCACGCTGCGCAGCGACCGGCCGCGTCCCCGTCGTACTAAACAGGTCTGCGTGGCCGTGGGCGGCGCCAGTAAAGCATGCCGCACCAATGATACCGCGACCTGGATCTTAGACTGATGATGCAATCCGGCGCATATTGCCCGCAGCACACCGCTGCTTTGCGGGCTAACCGTTCCGTTATTGCCAGGATAATCGAGATTTAATGACTCAGGACTCCCTTGCCCGCGATGGCATTGTCGCGGGCAACGATAACCTTTTGCTGAATGCCGCAGCACCGATTCTGAATGCCGTCGTGCGTATACGGCAGGCGGCGACGCACGACGATCCCGCCGGCCTGCGTCAGCTGCTGATTGAAGAGATCCGCCAGTTCGAGCAACGCTGCAAGCAGGCGGGTTTGCCATTTGAGATGATCATCGGTGCACGCTACTGCCTGTGTAGCGTGCTGGACGAAGCGGCGGCGCAAACCCCCTGGGGCACGCGCGGCGTCTGGTCCGGCAACGGCATGCTGGTGACCTTTCATAACGAAAGCTGGGGCGGCGAAAAAGTGTTCCAGCTGCTGTCGCGCGTGTCGCAAAGCCCGCAGCAGCATTTATGGCTGCTGGAAGTGATTCACTACTGCCTGCTGCTGGGCTACGAAGGGCGCTATCGCGGCAGCGACAGCGGACGCGCACAGTGTGAAGGCATCCGTAAACGGCTGGCGCAGCTGATTACGGAAACCCGCCCGGCGACACCACCGCGCGCGCCGCTGGTGGAAGTACATCCGCTGGTCAGCACCCTGACGCGGCCAATGGTGCCACTGTGGGCCTGCGTCACGCTGGCTACGCTCATTGCCTGTCTGATCTACAGCGGGCTCAACTGGCGGCTGGGCAATGCGGCCGAACCGCTGCTGCGCGCCATCTATCAAACCCCGCTGCCGCAAATCATGCCGGGCCGCCGCCCCACCTCACCGCAGGCGCTGCTCGATCTGCATCAGCGTCTTAACGACGTGATTGCCGCAGGCCAGCTGGAAGTGAGCGACGGTGCCTTTGGCAGCAAGGTGATCATCCCTGCGGACAAGCTGTTTGCGCCGGACGGTACGGTGGTAAACCAGGTTGGCCGCGCGCTGCTGGCGCACGTGGCCAGCGCGATGAAGACGGTAAAAGGCACGGTGCTGGTATCGGTCTATACCGATAATCGTCCGGTGGATGGCCGTTTCGCCTCCAGCTATGAATTCTCCTTCGCTCGTGCCCGTGCCGTTACGCAACTGCTGAATACGCAGCTGGCGGACGGTCACAGCGTTAAAGCCGAAGGCCGTGGCGACAGCAATCCGCTCTTACCCAATGACAGCAATGAAAACCGCGCCCGCAATCGCCGGGTGGAGATCACCCTGTTTGCGGCACCGGAAACCCTCGGCAATCATCAGGGAGGCCAGTGATGCGCGCATCACTCCAACATCTGTTAACCCATCGCCTGCTGTGGGGCCTGATTGGCGTCACGGCGCTGAGCTGCGTGCTGTGGATGCTCGGTCCGCTGTGGAGCTGGGGCGATACCCGTCCACTGGAGCCGGTATTCCCGCGCCAGCTGGCGGTAGGTCTGCTCTATTTCTGCTGGGTGCTGTTCCAGTTTATTCCCGCCATCTGGCGCGGCTGGTTTAACAGCAAACTGCTCAATCGCCTGCAGGAAATGAGCCACGAAGAAGCGTCCGATCGCCAGGCGACCGAGACGCTGCTGACCCAGCGCTTCAGCGAAGCGGCGCTGCGGCTGAAACGCACCCAGTTTGGTCGCCGGCATCAGAAAAGCTGGCTGGCGCGTTTTCAGAGTAACTATCTGTATCAGTTGCCGTGGTACGTGATGATAGGCGCGCCCGGCGCCGGTAAAACCACCGCGCTGCTGAATGCTGGCCTGGAGTTTCCGTTAACCGACAGCCTCGGCAAAGAGGCGGTACGCGGCGTCGGCGGCACGCGTCACTGCGACTGGTGGTTCACCGACAGCGCAGTCTTAATCGACACCGCGGGCCGTTACGCACTGCAGGAGAGCCAGCGCGCGCGCGACGGTGCCGAGTGGCATAACTTCATTAAATTGCTAAAGCGCTACCGCACGCGCCAGCCGATCAACGGCGTGATCATGACCATCAGCGTGGCCGACCTGCTGACCGACTCCGCTGAGGCACGTCACGCCCAGGCCAGCGCGCTGCGCAGCCGCATGGTTGAGCTGCATCAGCAAACCGGCATTCACTTCCCGGTGTATGTGATGGTCACCAAAACCGACCTGCTGAAAGGGTTTATGAGCTTTTACGGCAACCTGAGTAAGCCACAGCGCGATGCCATCTGGGGCTTCACCTTCCCGTGGGAACCGGGCAAGCCGCATAAAGATGACTGGCACCGCAGCTTTAGCGAGCGCTTTCAGCAGCTGGAGCAGCGTCTGCAGCAGCAGCTGGCCGACGTGATGGCCGGCGAGCGCGATCTCACCCAGCGCGCCGACAGCTTCCTGTTCCCGCAGGAGTTCAGTTCGCTGCGTCCGTTACTCAACGAATATCTCGACGTGGTGTTTTCCCGCCATGAAGATGAGATTGCCTGGTCGGCGCGCGGCCTGTTCTTCACCAGCGGTACCCAGGAAGGCCTGCCGTTTGACCGCATCATGGGCGAACTCAACCGTAAGCTACAGCTGCCACACACCGGCGAGTCGAGCCTTGCCGCGTGGGACAGCGTTAACCGCAGCAATCCGATTCCGGGTACCAAAGGCCAGAGCTTCTTTATTCGCGACCTGCTGAGCGACCTGGTGTTCCGCGAAAGCGGCCTTGCCGGCAGCAACCGTCACTGGGAGTATCGTAACCGACTGCTGCACTGGATCGGTTACGGCGCGCTCACCGGCGCGCTGGTGCTGCTCTCCGGTTTGTGGCTCACCAGCTACGTACAGAATCAGCGTTATCTCGATCAGGTCGCGGCGCGTATCGGGCCGATTACCGCGCAAAGTCAGCAGGTTATTCATCAGCCAGCCGATAATATTTTTGATCTGCTACCCTTCTTAAATAACCTGGTGAAACTGCCGCTGTCGGTGCATTTTTCTCTCGACAATCCACCGCTTACCATGCGCGCTGGACTGTATCGCGGTAACCAGGTGAGCGATGCCGCATGGGTGCTTTATCAAAATGCGCTTAAGTCTTTACTGCTGCCGCGCGTGGCCCAGCAAATCACCAACCTGCTGCGTGACGATCCCGGCACCGACAATGACTACAGCCGCAATGCGCTGCGCGCTTATCAGATGCTGTATCAGCCGCGTAACTACGACGGCGAATTTCTGCGCGGCTGGCTGATGCAAAATCTGCAGCGCACGCTGCCGGACAATGTCAGCGCGCGCGATCTGCAGCAGCTTGACTGGCACCTGAGCCAGCTGCTCGATCAGCAGATTCAGTCGTCGCCTTATGCGCGCGACAATGCGCTGATGATGCGTAAGCTTGCGGAAAATCTGAAAAATGCCGGTCAGAATGGCCGTATGCTGGCGGTTGCGCCACACACCGTATCGCAGCGATTGACCGGACACAGTGAGTAATGGTGAGGTAACCATGGCGAGTTACACCGCGCCGGGCTGGTATGGCAAATTACCGGCCACCGGTGATTTTCTGCGCCAGCGGCTCAGTGAAGCCACGGTGACGCCGTGGAGCCACTGGTTTCAACAAGGCTTAATCCACTGGCATCAGCAGGAAGAGGCCAGTACGCAACAGTTTTTACGCGCGCCGGTATGGAATTTTGTCCTGCCGCTATCGCCGCTGCGCCAGCAGGTGCAGCTGGGCTGTCTGCTGCCCTCGTGCGATCGCGTCGGCCGTGCGTGGCCGCTGCTGGCGCTGTACAGCATTCCGCTCAGCGCGTGGCATGCTTCACAGCTGGCGATCTCCGGCGACTGGTATCAGGAACTCGGCGCGCTGCTGTGGCAGGCGGTGCGCGATCGCCACAGCCCGGACGCGCTGGAGACGCAGATTCAACAGCTGGCTCCGCTGCTGCTGCCGGATAAGCAGCGCAGCGACATCATGGATGTGATTGGTTTTGACGATTTGCCCTGCACCCTGAGCTGGCGTGAAGTGGCCGACCGTTTTGATCCCCAACAGCACATTAGCTACTGGTGGAGTAATCGCAGTGACGGCTTTGCCCACGCCACGCATAAACACAGTGGCCCGCTCACCGCGCAACTTTTTTCGTTATTGTTTAACCCGGCGGCGGGTGCCCAGCCGGGACGTAATGGCCTCTATCCACCGATGTTTGAGTAGGCCAGTGCGCTTGCCTTGTTAACGGGATGACTCATGCAATTTACCATTGTGCAGTGCAATACGGATGTGCCCGCCAAAACCGTCGCGTTTAGCCCGCCTGGCGGGACCATTGGCCGCAGCCAGGATAACGACCTGGTGCTGCCCGACGAATCGCGCGCTATTTCGCGCCTGCAGGCGCTGGTGCACCTGTCGCCAGACGGCGAGTGCCGCCTGACCAACCAGGGCAGCGTCACTTCAGTGGTGCTGAACGGCGTGGCGCTACAGCGCGGCTCGCAGGTGCGGCTGCGCCACGGCGATACGCTGCAGATTGGCGAATATGGCCTTGAAGTGTGTGACCCGGCGTGTCAGAACGCACCGCAGGATGATCCACTGGCGTTTTTTGCTGACAGCGCCGCCGATCCGCTGGGTATGCAGCAGGACGAAAGCGTGCCGGAACCGGAAGTCCTGCCGCAGAGTGACAGTCCGCGTCACGAACGCCGCCCGGACGCGCGCCTGGCGATCGATCCGCAAAGCGATGCGCCCGTGATGCCAGCCGTGCTGCCGGGCGCCGATCAGGACAAACTGATCGCCGCGCTGCTGGAAGGTATGGGCCTGAATAATGGTCACCAGACGCCGATCACCGAAGAGCAGATGCGCGTCACCGGCCGTATGCTCAGCCTGTTTTCGCAGGGTACGGTTGCCCTGCTCTCTTCGCGCTCCATCCTCAAGCGCGGCGTGAAAGCCGACATGACGATGATCCTTAACGAAGCCAATAACCCGTTTAAAATTCTGCCTTCCGGCAAAACCGTGCTGATGCAGATGTACCAGAGCCAGATGCCTGGCTTTATGCCACCGGAAGCAGCGGTGCGCGATGCGCTGGTGGATTTACAGGCGCATCAGCTGGGGATGATTGCCGGCATTCGCGCCATCATTGCCGCGATGCTGCAGTCGTTTAATCCGCAGCGTCTGGAAGAGGAAGCGCGCAAAGACGGCGTGCTGCCTAAGATGCCGTTCAGCGGCGGACGTAAAGCGGCGCTGTGGGACTATTTTCTCCGTCACTATCAGCGCACTGCGGGCGAGATTGAAGATGACTTCCACACCCTGTTTGGTGAAGCCTTTCTGCATGCCTACGACATGGAAGTGAATCAGTACAAAGATTCCCAGACGCGGACCGAAGACGCATGAAGATGAAGTTTGCCAGCCGCTGCCAGCAGGGTATGCGTGACGAAAACCAGGATCGCACCGGTGCCGAAGTCGATGAACAGAAAGCCTGTTTTCTGGTATGCGACGGCGTGGCCGGTCTGCCCGGCGGCGATTATGCGGCCCAGCTGGTGCGCGATACCCTGCTGACGCAGCTGCAGCAAAACGACACGTTCACGCCGGAGAGTACACGCGCGGCGATAGAAAAGTGTCAGCAAACGCTGGTCAGCGCCCAGGGGAACAATCCGAATTTTTCGCGCATGAGCACCACCCTTGCCGCCCTGTTTATTGACCGCACAACGCAGCGCGCATGGTGGGCGCACGCCGGTGATAGCCGGGTTTATCACTTCCGCCACGGGGTGCTGCATCAGGTGACGCGTGACCACAGTCTGGCGCAGCAGCTGCGCGAAGCCGGCTATGAAAATACCGGCATTAACAGTAATTTACTTTATAATGCGCTGGGTATTGAGCCGGCCCGACCGGCCACCTTCAGCGAGGTGATTGAGCTGACCGATGGTGACGCATTTCTGGTCTGTACCGACGGTTTCTGGCTCAACCTCACCACCGACGAAATGGAACAGGCACTGCGCATGGTGAACGCCTGCGAAGAGTGGCTGGCATTGATGGAACAGGCCGTAAACCGCAGTGTTAAAAGCGACAATCTCAGCGCTCTGGCAATCTGGATTGGCGAACCGCAGGACGCGACGCTGCTTTATTCCCAGGCTGATGCGGCACGTTTTCTGCCGTCACGTTATTGATTGCAAGGATCATTATGAAACTGTGGTTGCCGGGCGTTGCCGCCCTGTTACTGGCCCTGAATGCGCAGGCGGAAGATTACCGGGTGGTCTACTCGCCCAGCCTGTCGCTGGAAGTCTATATCGATAACGTTGCCAGTAATGCGCCCGACGACTGGTGTAAAGAGACGCTGCCGCTGCGCATCGTGTCCGGTAAAAGCAGCGACACCAGCATTCTTACCAGCTTCCTGCCGCGCGTCGGTACGCTGCTGGCGAACCAGTGCGGCCTGTTGGATGAGATCCCCTGGCAGATGACCAGCAAAGAGGGCAGCGTGCTGGCTAACGGCAGCGCGGCAAAACTGCAGAACTGGCGGCCAATCATCCTTAATGACGCGACCGCCAGCGCCAGCGCCAATACCGCAGCGCCGCTGGATTTATCGCGTCCGGCCGACAGCACGCCGCTGCAGCACTTCGCCCTGCCCGGCGGCTGCCATTTCCGTACCTGGTGGGATGAAAACGGCGGTTCGCTGTTTATCCCTGAGAACCCGCAGCAGCATTGCTCAACCGAGGGCTGGCTGGAAGGTCCGGCGGCGATGACGCTGCTGAGTGACGGCAAAACGCGCAGCCAGACGGTAACCTTCCTGCAGGGTTATCCCATCGCCGATCTTACGCTGACCCGCACGCCGCTGGAGGTAGTAGCGGTGAACAAACAGCGCATGATTGTCACGCGGCCCGATGCCAGTGATAGCTGGCTGGTGCTGCCGTTTGATGCTCAGCAGCACGTCTGGCGTTTCAGCGGCACGCTGCTGATTAAAATGGATAAAAACACCGGCACGGATAGCGAAGCGGTGAAATCGCGGGTTGATAGCTTACGCGGCATCTGGTCGCCGCAGTTTATGCCACAGCAAAAAGTGACTGTGTTACTGATTGACACCCTGCATGCCGATCTGGCCGATCCGGCAATTGGTGCCTGGCGTAACATTAATTAATTAGCGGTTGTTGCCCGCCGTCACCGGCGTGACGGGGCGCTACAGGACGTGTTCAGAGAGCTCACTATGTCGGCAAACGAAAATCATACCCCCAATGCCCTGCCTGCGGGCTACCGGTTTAACGAGTTTGAAATCAAGGAAGTGATCGGCGGCGGCGGCTTTGGCATTGTCTATCGCGCCTGGGATCATCAGCTGGAACGCACCATCGCCATCAAAGAGTACATGCCGGTGTCGCTGGCGGTACGCGGTGCGGATCTGGCGCTGGAACTGCGCGGCGAGCGCTTCCAGAAACTGTTTAATGCCGGACGCAACAGCTTTATTCAGGAGGCACGGCTGCTGGCGCGTTTCAATCATCCCGGTCTGCTGCACGTCCTGCGCTTCTGGGAAGAGAACGGCACGGCTTACATGGGCACGCTCTATTACAGCGGCATGACGCTGAAAGAGTGGCAGCTCACCAGCCCGGACAGCATTGACGAAGCGTGGATTCGCCGTCTGTTACCGCCGCTGTTTGGTGCCATCAACACCATTCACACCGCCGGTTACCTGCATCGTGATATTTCGCTCGATAACATTCAGATTCAGGAAAATCAGCTGCCGGTGCTGCTCGACTTTGGCTCGGCGCGCAAAGAGATTGGCAACCTGTCGGATGAAACCGAGATCATGCTCAAGCCGGGCTTCGCGCCAATTGAGCAGTACAGCGAAGAGGGAGAAGTCGAACAGGGACCCTGGACCGATATCTACGCGCTGGGCGCGGTGCTGCATACGCTGATCACCGGCCACGCGCCGCCGGTCAGCGTGGTGCGCTGCATTGAAGATAACTACCAGCCGCTGGTGGAGCGCAAGCCTGAGGGGTATTCGCTGCCGCTGCTGCACGCGATCGACTGCGCGCTGGCGATGAAGCCGGAAGACCGGCCACAGAGTATTGATGCTTTTGCCCGGCTGATCGATCTGCCGGTGAGCGATGTCGAAGCGCTGGTGACGACCTTCCCGGTGGAGAGCCAGTCCGCGCCCGAGTCGGTAGCGGCCGTGCCGGAACCGCAGGTAATGGCGGTTAATCATGCTGCCGCCGCGATTGAACCGGTGACGCCACGCAATGTGCGCCGTCTGTCGCCCGCCCTGCTCGCTGCCGCTGCCGTGGCGTTGCTTGCCGTGATGGTCGTAGTGTGGAAAGCCAATCGCCCGAGCGACGCACCGCCGGTGGCGGCCAGCAGCGCCCCGGCGGCGACGCCAATAGCGGGCAGCGCGCCCGCCAGCAGCGCGCCAACCATGGCGACGGTTTACCTGCAGTTACAGGCAGGGGAAAATATCGTGCTGAACGGTGAAGCGAAGGATGTGAAACCCGCCAGCAGCGGTTTCGCCTCACTGAATCTGGCGGCAGGCAGCTATCGTATTGAAGTGCATCACGGCAGCCAGGTGCGCAGCCAGATGCTGACGATTAACCAGCCGGGCACCTGGCTGATTAATCCGGGTAATTGAGGTTAGCCGCGCGCGGCGCTCTGCTGCAGCGCGCGCACTTCGGCCGCAAGGCGCGTTAACGCCTCTTCCTGCATACCGCGTTTGCCCAGCTCCTGTTCCAGCGAGAACAGATACTGCGCGTTGCTGCCGAGCGGGCCGCTGGCCTGAGCGATCAGCGGAGCAATGGTGCTGCGGCAGGAGTCGGCTTCATACAGCGGATGACGCGGATCCATGATAAACACCAGCGCCGTAACCGTGCGGCCATCCTCCAGCGTTAGTTCACACCAGGTGGGCAGATAGCAGCCGGTGATCATTTCCCGTTTCCACAGCAGCTCAAGTTCTTCATGCAGGCGCGCTTCCGGCAGGCGAAACGCCAGACCGCTGGTAGAACCGCCCTCTTTCAGCGCCAGCATCCGTCCTGGTGCGGCAACGGTGCCGCGTCCGGCGGTCAGCCGCAGGCAAAAGGCACGATGCCAGCCCTCAAGCCGTCCGGTCGCCACCTCTTCCGCTTCAAAAACCGGGTTCCACATCAGGGAACCGTAGCCGAAGATCCACACCGGGCTTTGATCGGGACGACAGGCAAGCGTGGCGCAGAGCGACGCCGCGCGCTTCTCACAGCTCCACAGCAGCGCTTCGTCAATATCACCAAATGAAGTTTTGCAATCCGCTTTTAGTAAGAATTCCCGGGTTAACACTGCGATCTCCTCTACTGCGCTGACCTTCCTGTCGTTATGGCTCCCTGAATCTGCGATTTTACAGGCGGCGCCCGCGGCGTCGACTTAAGACAAGACAGTAATGCATTTGCCATAAACGTTTCAAGATTGACCCCGATCACAAAGGGGAAATTATCTGTAAATAGCATCGGCTGCCTGGCAGGATTCTTGAACGAAGCGCGGAGAAGTGTGAAGCGGGCCGCAGTGGCCCGCGCGGGAGCTAGTGTTTAGGATGCCACTTGTCGTCCTCGCCTTTGGCGTACTCTTTTTTGACCGCCGCCCAGGCGACTTTGTGTGCCACCTGCTCGCGCGATTCATCACCGCGACGATCGTCTTCATCTTTATACTGATCCCAGGCGCTGTTAAACGCCTTTTGGTAGATGGTTTGCGCATGGCCCGGCAGCACGTGGCGCACGCTGTCCGGCAGTTCCCGGTTCGATGAATAAGGCATAGTTCCTCCTGTTTCAGGTTCCCTGTATAAGTCTGGAAGAGAACGGCAAAAACGCAAACCTGCTATTTCATACTTCTGCCAGCAAAAAAGGCGGGTAGTGAGGATAAGGCCAGATAATTCAGTTCTGTTCTTCCTCCTTTTACGCAGGATAGATGAGAAACACGCAACATTAACCTGCTGATGAAAAGGGTTAATTCGCTGATTAACGCGAATTTCGCTTCTTTCAGAGAAAAATGACAAAAAGTAAAAACGCGTAAAAAATCTGCGTGAGCAGTGGTGAAAAGTTACACTGCGCTTCGTCAGATGAGTCACTATATTTATCAGGCAGCAATTGCCTGTTTTTGTTCTTTTTGCCGAAGAGGATGGCGCATGGCTGGACATGAGAAGACCCGACACAGCGAGTATTCGCTGATTTTCCCGATTCTGGCGCTGGCGGTGCTGAGCTTTTTTGGCGGCCAGACAGCGCTTCTGCCGGTAATCGGCATCAATCTGCTGGCGCTGGTAGCGATTTTAAGCAGCGCCTTCAGCGTAGTACGTCACGCCGACGTTCTGGCGCACCGGTTAGGTGAACCCTACGGCTCGCTGATCCTCAGCCTGTCAGTGGTCATTCTGGAAGTGAGCCTGATTTCGGCGCTGATGGCGACCGGCGATGCAGCGCCCGCGCTGATGCGCGATACGCTCTACTCCATCATCATGATCGTTACCGCCGGACTGGTGGGCTGTGCCCTGCTGCTTGGCGGGCGTAAATTTGCCACCCAGTACGTTAACCTGGCCGGCGTAAAGCAGTACATGATCGCCATTTTCCCGCTGGCGATTCTGGTGCTGGTGTTTCCCAATGCCCTGCCCGGCGGCAATTTCACCACCGCGCAGGCGCTGATTATTGCGGCGATCTCTGCGGCGATGTACGGCGTGTTCCTGCTGATTCAGACCAAAACCCACCAGAGCCTGTTTGTTTACGAGCATGAAGACGAGAGCGATGATGGCGACCCGCACCACGGTAAGCCTTCCGCGCACAGCTCGCTGTGGCACACCGCGTGGCTGATTGTGCATCTGATCGCGGTGATCAGCGTGACGAAGATGAACGCCAACTCGCTGGAAATGCTGCTCACTGAAATGAACGCGCCGGAGCAGTTTACCGGTTTCCTCGTCGCGCTGCTGATTCTGTCGCCGGAAGGTCTGGGCGCAATCAAGGCGGTGCTGATGAATCAGGTGCAGCGCGCGATGAACCTGTTTTTCGGTTCGGTGCTGGCCACCATTTCATTGACGGTGCCGACGGTGACCATTATCGCCACCCTGACCGGTCAGCAATTGATTTTCGGCCTTGAGCCGCCGCATATGGTGGTGATGAGCGCGGTGCTGATTCTGTGCCACATCTCGTTCTCCACTGGCCGCACCAACGTGCTCAACGGCGCAGCGCATCTGGCCCTGTTTGCCGGCTATCTGCTGACAATTATGCTGTGATGTTAAATGAAGTGGTCGCCATGAATGGCGACCCTACAGCGCAGGGTGCGCCTTGATGCTCATCAGGTGAAACGGTCGCCATAAATGGCGACCCTACAGCGCAGGGTGCGCATTCATGTGCATCAGGTGAATCGGTCGTCATGAACGGCGACCGTACAATGTAGGGTGCGCATTTATGCGCACCTGGATAGAGATATCTTTACGGCTTAATAACAGCCGTTAGCACATCTGGCCCTGCCAGCTATTTGCTAAAAATTAAGC
>NZ_JASEWO010000323.1:0-2244 GCF_030024295.1 Pantoea sp. Pa-EAmG | reverse complement strand
TTGCCCTCAACAAACGCGCTCGCCACGAATACTTCATTGAAGAAGAGTTCGAAGCGGGGATGTCGCTACAGGGATGGGAAGTTAAATCACTCCGCGCCGGTAAAGCCAATATCAGCGACAGCTACATTTTGCTGCGCGATGGCGAAGCCTATCTGTTCGGTTCCACTTTCCAGCCGCTGGCTGTTGCCTCTACACACGTGGTGTGTGACCCCACGCGTAGCCGCAAGCTGTTGCTGAAGCAGCGCGAACTCGATTCGCTTTACGGCCGAGTCAACCGCGAAGGTTTCACAGTGGTTGCACTGTCGATGTACTGGAAAAACGCCTGGGCCAAGCTGAAGATCGGCGTGGCGCGCGGTAAGAAAGAACACGACAAGCGTAACGATGTGAAAGATCGCGAATGGCAGATGGATAAAGCACGTATTATGAAGAATTCAAAGCGTTAAGCACTGGATTCAACCGTCACTTTTCTGTAGTATAAGAAGTTCTTGGGGCTGATTCTGGACTCGACGGGATTGTGAAGCCTTAGGTGCATGTCGAGGGGCGGTTTGCCTCGTTAAAAGCCGCAAAAAAATAGTCGCAAACGACGAAAACTACGCTTTAGCAGCTTAATAACCTGCTAAGAGCCCTCTCTCCCTAGCTTCCGCTCTTAAGACGGGGATCAAGAGAGGTCAAACCCAAAAGAGATCGCGCGGATGCCCTGCCTGGGGTTGAAGTGCTAAAACTAATCAGGCTAGTTCGTTAGTGGCGTGTCTGTCCGCAGCTGGCGTGCGAATGTAAAGACAAACTAAGCATGTAGTACCGAGGATGTAGAAATTTCGGACGCGGGTTCAACTCCCGCCAGCTCCACCAAAATTCTCCATCGGTGACACCAGAGTCATCCGATGAAGTCCTAAGAGCCCGCATGGCGCAAGCCCTGCGGGCTTTTTTGTGCCTGTAATCTTCCGAGACGTTCCGCCTGAATCCAGAGATAATTGGTACACTTTATAATGTGTACCAAAAACGTGTACCAATTATGGACGGAAACCAGTCATGGCGCAGATGACACGCCCACTCACCAATAACGAAATCCTCAAAGCTAAGCCTCAAGAGTAAGACTTCACACTGCATGATGGCGACGGCCTTTTCCTGCTCGTCTAAACATCAGGTAAGAAGCTGTAGCGTTTTCGCTATCAGCGACCGAATAGCACCAGTCGCACAAATCTCAGCATTGGCTCTTACCCTGCCCTGACGCTCGCTGGCGCACGCCAAATGCGTGACCAATATCTTTTGATGCTTGCGCAAGGGATTGCCCCGCAGAAGCAGCAAGAGGAAGTTTCAGAGCAACGTCAAATTGAGCTGGATGGTATTTTTTCAGTTGTTGCCGGAAGGTAATTCCTGCCATGAGCAAAAGCGTTACCGAAGATTATGCGAAGGATAATTGGCGGTCGCTTGAGAAGGATGTCTTCCCTGCTATCGGTGAGATTCCTGTTCAGGCACTCAAGGTCAGAACGATTGTTGAAGCACTGGAGCCGATTAAAGCTCGCGGCGCGCTTGAGACGGTTCGCCGGTTAGTGCAGCGCATTAACGAGATCATGATTTTTGCAGTCAACACAGGGTTGATTGATGCGAACCCTGCTTCGGGCGTTGGTATGGCTTTTGAAAAACCCAAGAAGCAGAACATGCCAACCTTACGACCGGAAGAACTACCAAAGCTAATGCGCTCATTGGTCATGTCCAATCTTTCAATCACCACACGTTGTTTAATCGAGTGGCAGCTTCTTACCCTTGTACGGCCGTCAGAAGCCTCTGGAACACAGTGGGCAGAGATCGACTTCGATTTAAACCTTTGGGTTATTCCAGCGGAGCGCATGAAGGCCAAGCGCGAACATGTCGTTCCTTTATCGAAACAAGCTCTCGATATTCTTGAGGTTATGCGGCCTATCAGTGCTAACCGACAATATGTTTTTCCAAGTCGAAACAATCCCAAAGAGCCAATGAATAGCCAGACTGCGAATGCGGCATTAAAGCGAATATGTTATGGCGGTAAGTTGGTTGCTCATGGGCTTCGTTCCATTGCTATTACAGCTATGAATGAGGCTGGTTTAAACCCTGACGTAATAGAGTCGGCGCTAGCCCATTCAGACAAAAATGAGGTTCGTAGGGCATATAATAGATCCACTTATCTCAAGCAGCGAGTCGAACTTATGGATTGGTGGGGAAGTAAAGTTAAAGAGAATAAAGGCTGACATTAGCCAGCCTTTATTA
>NZ_JASEWO010000093.1:0-18178 GCF_030024295.1 Pantoea sp. Pa-EAmG | reverse complement strand
TTGCGAATAACAGGATCCCTTTATGAAGTCTCTTTATGATTTCCATTTGAAAAACAATGCGAAAATGGGCATTTACAATAATGCCAACGTTCCTTCTGCCTATCATGATCCGATGGTGGAATACAAAGCCGTACGTGAAAATGCCCTGCTGGTGGATTATTCCCACATGTCCATCGTCAGCGTGATGGGTGATGACGCCTGGGCTCTGGTGAATAACCTGGTTTCTGCCGATGTCTCTATTATTCGTGACGAGCAGGGGATCTACTCTCTGGTGCTGAATGAAGACGGTACCGTCCGCGGCGACGTGTACGTGCTCTGCTCATCCGACGGCTATTACATCCTGTCTGAAAACATCCCGTCATCTGAGCTGATCGCGGGTCTGAATGCCCTTCTGGAAAAAGCCGACGAGCTGGATATCCAGGAAACCCCTGAAATTGCCGACATGCGTGAGCAGAGCTGGGGCGCAATCATGGTTGAAGGGCCTTACTCCTGGGAGCTGATGTCCGAAATCCACGGTTTCGACGTCATCGGCCTGCCTTACTACGAGTACATGAATACCGATAACGAATTGATGGTATTCCGCTGCGGCAAACACGGCGAGTTCGCCTACATGGTTGTGGGCCAGCAGGAACAGCTGCTGGATCAGTGGCAGCTGCTGCTGGAGCACGGTAGCAAATACCAGCTGCAGACCGGCGGGCTGGACTACCAGAAAATTGTGCGTATCGAAAACCCAGGCTGGGATGACGCGCTGTGGGCTGGCTACAACCTTAACCCGGTAGAGCTGCAGCTGCAGTGGGCCGTGCAGTACGACAAAGAAGGCTTTGTGGGTAAAGACGCCGTTGAAGAACTGTCTCACGGTGAAGGCGCGCGCAAGGTTATTGGCATGATCGTCGAAGGGGAATGCGCGGGCATTGCTTCAGGCGACAGCGTGCTGGTTGACGGTCAGGCTGTGGGTAACGTTGTGAAAGCGGTCTTCTCTCCGGCGCTGCAGTGCTTCATTGCGCTGGCACTGCTGGAAAATGAATACGCATGGTCTGATATCAGCGGTTTCGCTATTCAAACGAATACGGAAACCGTCGCGGCAAAAACCAAAGGTATGCCATTTATTTATAACCTGAGCATGCTGGTTAATCCGACTGAGCACAGCTTTATCGACGCGTCTAAAGCGAAAAGCGCGCTGTAATTCATTATTCATCTTTAACAGTGAGCAAGATATCCGTGGGCAATGTCACGCCACGGATCCTTGCTGCTGTTTAGTGTCTGTACACGGTGGTACATAGTTATGAAGACAAACCGGAAACGCGTTGTTATTACCGGGATTGGGATCCTTTCCTCACTGGCAGAAAACCTTCAGGATTTTAGAGACGCATTATTAAATAAAAAAAATGGCGTCACCGACAGCGTGCGTTTTTCAAAATGGTTTGAAAATGCCCGCGCGGCTGAAGTGTTACATGATATTGATTATTCAGAATTACCGGATGACGTTATTGCGTCACTGGATAATGCCGCACTCTGGGCCTATAAGGTCGGTAAAGACGCGCTGAATCAGGCGGGGCTGGCCGAGAACAAGACGCACCTGAAAGAGACGGGCCTGATTGTGGGCGTCTCCTCCGCGGGCACCGAGGCGTTCTTACCGCTGTTTGAACAACGCATGGAAGATTTCTCCCTGCGTAAAGCGCTGTTCTCCGGCGGTTTCTCTTCCTGCTGCTCCAGCGTCTCTACGCTGCTCGGACTGCAGGGCGGGGTTGAACTGGTTGCGACCGCCTGTACGGCCAGCCCTAACGCGGTCGGCATGGCGTTTGACTATATCCAGAACGGCAAAAGCAAAACGATGCTGGCCGTCGGGACAGAGCCGATCTACCTGCCAACCTTCGCCGGTTTTTATGCCCTGAACGTCATGCATCCGGAAGCCTGTACGCCGTTTTCCGGCAACTCCGGCATGTCGATTGGTGAAGGCGCAGGCGCCGTGGTGCTGGAAGAGTACGAGCACGCCGTCGCGCGCGGCGCCACCATTTACGGTGAAATCCTCTCCTACGCCACCTCCTGCGATGCGTTCCACGAAACCGGACCGGATCCGCGCGCCAGCGGTGCCGTACAGGTGATGCATAAGGTGATGGAAAATGCGGGCGTTACCCCGGAGCAGATTGAGTACGTCAATGCCCACGGTACCGGCACTGAAGCGAATGACCGCATCGAAACGCTGGCAATGAAAAAGGTGTTCGCCAACAACGAGAAACTGTTGGTCAGCTCCACCAAGTCTTACTTTGGCCATAACATCGGTGCGGCGGGTATCGTCGAACTGATCGCGTGTCTGGTGACGCTGCCGGATAACCGCGTTCTGCCGACGCTGAACTTCAACAACGCACGTCCAAACTGCGATCTGGACTACGTGCCAAACGACTTCCGCGACCAGAAAATCAACCTCTTCATGAAGAACAATTATGCCTTCGGCGGTAATAACTGCAGCATGATTATCAGCATGGAGCCGTGTTCTGTTCCGGTCAGCACCTACGACGAAAAACGCGTGGCAATCTCCGGTCTGGGGGCCGTCTCCGCGATTGGTCACACCGTTAACGAGATCCTCGATAACGTCTGGAAGCAGAACCATAGCGTTGAACTGGGCGGCGTCACCTTCCCGGAAGACACGCTGGAAGAGGCGAAAGAGCTGCTGGATGTGCTTGAATCAACCCGTCAGTTTGAGACGCTGTTTGGTGAAGAGTTCAGCGTGTTGACGGCCACCCGTCCGGAAGCGAACGAACACTTTAAAACCTTCCAGGTCACCGGCCTTGAGCCGCGTAAGCATCTGCGTCGCTTTGACCCGCGTAAAGCCACCCGTGGCGGCACCTTCGCGCTGATTGCGCTGTCCGAAGCGCTGGAACAGGCGAAGCGTAAAATTAAACGTGATGGCGATGCGTTAGGCATGGTGATGGGGATGTCCAGCGGCCCGCAGGAAACCACCTACAAATACCTGCAAAGCCTGAAGCCAGACCCGCGCAAGGTCAGAACCTCTGAGTTCCCGGGCTCGCTGATGAACTCAATCCCTACGTTCTGCGGTATTTCCGAAGGGATCAAGGGCTACACCACCACCCTGGCGACCGGGGAGAATGCGGCATTAGGCGCATTAACCTACGGCTACGAAATCGTGCGTCAGGATCTGCAGCCGCAGGTGCTGGTGGGCGGTGCGGACGAGTATTTCCCGTCAATGTCACTTTATATGGATGCCGTCACCCGCAAGCTCCATATGACCTCTGACGCTCGCGACTACCACATCTACGGTAACGATTCGAAGGGCTACATTCCCGGCGAAGGTGCCTGCATGCTGCTGCTGGAAGATCCGCAGCGCGCCGCAGAGCGTGGTGCTGAGGTGCTGGCAGAAGTGGTCGGTTACGGTAAAGCCTGTAGCAACAGCTATTTCGATGCCTCTCAGCAGGACGAGAAATCCGCCTCCATGGCGCTGGCGATTACCCGTGCGCTGAAGGATGCCGGCGTCACGGCGCAGGAGATCGATCTGGTCTGCGGCACCAGCAACGGTAGCGATGAAAGCTCACGCATTGAAATCGATGCCATCGTTGAAGCCTTCGCTCAGGCCAAACCGGACGTGCCGGTCGTGAACTATAACGCCTGCTTTGGCTTTGTCGCGTCTGCTGCCGGTCTGCTTAACCTGGCCGTCATCATTGACTGTATTAAGAAGCAGGCGGTTCCCGCCATTCCTCATACCGTTGAGTTCTTCGATAAGCGAATCAACTTCGTTCGTGAACCGTTGAAGCTCGCCCTGAAGCACGTGCTGCTGGTGGGCGCGACGGAAGGCGGCAACTACTACGCGTTTGTGATTAAAGGATAATATTGTGGATAATGCCGCTATCATTTCGGGGTTCAGTTCCTGTCTGCCGTTTGCCGAAGACAGTATTCAGCTTATTCAAAATCTGAAGCTGGGCAAACGTGTTGAAAGAAAGCCCTGGTTTAAATCCGACGACGAGGCAATTAAGTGTGGGTTCGATGGCAATAAGCATATTGCCACGCTGGATCATACGGATGATAGCGCATTAGATCTGCTTTATCGTCTGATCGACGATGCACTCGCCCAGGCCGGATTAGATGTTCAATGGCTGGCCGGGTGCAACGCCCGCGTGTATTTAACCGGCATCGGCCCTCGGGTCGATGGCATGGCCTTTAAGAGTTTCTATAACAAAAATGATATTGAAGATATTCATCTCACAAAATCATTAATGACCCTGCACGTCGATAATATGTCGCAGGATCGTATTGCCGGAAATCTTGCGCGTAAATATCACCTGCAGTATTTACCGCCCAATATGAACTGCACCAGTAATTCAGCGATGACGGCGGTGCATTTAGGTTGCCAGGCAATTGAGCATGGCGGCGTTGATATTGTGCTGGTGGTGAACTGCTCAAAAATTAAAACCCAGGATATCTGGTTCCTCGATACCCAGTCGATGCTGGATACGCACCTGGTCCAGCCGTTCGGTGAAAACAGTAAAGGCGTGCTTTTTGCTGAGGGATACAGCGCGATCCTGCTGGAAAATGCGCGCCACCGACGCGCCAGAAAAGCAGGGCATGGGATACGACTGCAAACCACCTACACGCAGATCAGTGCCGGAAGAAGCAATGACAGTTCCTGGCTCAGCACCAATGTATTAAAGGTGATGCAGGCCGCGATGAAAAAAGCGGACCTCAGCACGGAAGATCTGTGCGCGATTATGCCGCACGGCAACGGCTCATCCATCAGTGATAAAGCGGAAGCAAAAGCGATAGAGGTCTTTGCTGAGGGAAATACCCTTCCGGTTCTCGCCTATAAAGGCCAGATTGGCTATACCGCCACCGGCTCAGGCATCGTCGATTTAATTATTGGTCACCATACGTTATCGCAGAAAGAGCTGATTTCACCCGTGGGCAACGACGCCATTATTGATAGCGTTGCGAAGCATGTTGTTATTGACCGCGGCATCATTGGGCACCACAAAAACCATCTGCTTAAAGTAGGGGTTGGCGTGGATGGTTCAATTATCGGTGCCGTGATGTCTGATATTCATCGAGGCCTTTGAACGATTATGGAGAGCCCTATGTATTTATCCTCATTTTCGCTTATTGAGCCGGAAGATAAATTTTATTTCTATCAACCCAGCTGGTTAAACGCCTGGGAAGCACACTTATACAATAAGGCAACGAAATCCACCCATGCTCATGGCTGGGGATTAAAACGCTTTGGTACGCAGCCGGATCTCTATCCCGGTGAAATGATCCGTAACCCGCAATATCAAAAATACCTTGAGGCGATGGAGCAGGCGGCGGATGACGCGCTTATGGCGCTGCCCACTAAAGAGCGGATGCGGTTATTGAAGCAGCGCACGGCATTTATTTATGTCGACGCCTGGGGTGAATCCGGGCCGTTTGAGAATATTTCCAGCGCGCTGCATATCTCAACGATCGACACGCTGCCCAAAAATCTGGTCAAGAAATTCTCGGTTAACGCTCCCACCTGCAAGCTCCGCGGTGAGAAGCAATCCTTCGTGCAGGCCCTCAGCATGGCGAACGACTACCTGAGCTGGGATGTGTTTGATTTTGTCGTGATCTGCACGGCGTACCGGGCGATCCCGATCCTGGTGTTTTCTGATGAAGACATTGCTCTGAAGTGGGGAGAGAAGCGCAAAGGCAAGGCCGAAGACGTCAATTTAACGGTTGAACGCGCCGGGTGTTTCATCTTCAGCCAGCAGGAAAGCGCTATCCGGGTGAAGGGGGGGCAGTACGTCATGGCCGATGCCATCGAGCACACTCAGGTTCCTGAACAGATTGCATTTTCGGGCCTGCGAAAAGACCTGCTGTCTCGCTCGACGCTGCCCGCGAAGAACACGCTGGATCTGGTTGATCTCTACGGTGCCAGCGGCTGCCTGACTCCAGCGTTAAGTTTCGCCTGGCTCAAACAACATGCTGATTTTTCGGGGCGATTAAGAACCATCGTTCCCGACAAGCAGTTTGGTTACAGCTATTTCGACATTGAATATTGCAAGGAATAACGACATCTCCATGAGCGGAATAATTAAAGAACTCCCAACGATATCGCTGAACAATATCTATAAGAGTTATGGCTCGGGCGAAGGCAAAGTCGATGCCCTGAAAAATATCAATCTGGAAATAGAAAAAGGCGAATTTCTGGCGCTCTGCGGGCCTTCCGGCAGCGGCAAAAGTACGTTGTTAAATATCCTGTCGGGAATTGATAAACCCACCGTCGGTTCGGTGATGTTTATGAAAAAATTACTGAATCATCTGCCGGAAGACCAATTATCGGCGATCCGCGGCAAGCATTTGGGTTTTATTTTTCAGTTTTTCAATCTGATACCGGTACTGAGCGTTTTCGATAACGTGTTTTTCCCGCTGGTGTTAAACGGCCACGTCGGGAAAAAAGAGGCCAAAGAGCGGGCGCTGCACTTCATCGACAGCGTCGGGCTTGCGGGATTCACCGAGCGTAAACCGGGCCAGCTTTCGGGCGGGCAGCAGCAGCGCGTGGCCATCGCCCGGGCGCTGGCGCACGACCCGCAGGTGGTCATCGCCGATGAGCCGACCGGAAACCTCGATCTGGTCACCGGGGAGGCCATTCTGGATCTTCTGCTGAAAATTAATCAGGAGACGCGCACCACTTTTATTATTTCCACGCATTCAAGCCAGCTTAAAGAGCGTGCGCGGCGCGTGGTTGAAATTAAGGACGGAGTTTTAGTTCATGATTCACAATCGTAATTTTTTCCTTCTTTGCTGGTTTTTGCTGTGCCTGGCCTATGCCGGGAACATTAAAGCCGCACCGGCGCCCGTCGCCGAGCATGTCATCAAGAGTGGTTTTCCGCAGGAAGCGGACATGCTTGCAGAGATGACGCAGTCGCTCTTTAAAGAATACAAAGCCAACGACAATCCTCTTTCGCTGGTTTTCTATGCCTACGGAACGTTGCGTCAGGCCGATCGCGCTCTCCAGACCAACGATTTTATTCGCGCATCTGAGTACGGGAAAACGGGCTTTTTCTATCTGGACGAGGCGGTTGATCTGTATGAAGACAACATGCTGGTGCGCTATATGCGTGCCCGGGTCGATGCCTGGTTGCCTGCGTCAATCGGGCGCTGCGTGGTGACGTTAAAAGATACGGAACAGATGCTGAATACGCCTGACGTATTCAATGCGGGTCTGGTGGAACACATCAACGAAATGCGTTATCGCGCGCTGTTGAGTTGCAAACACAAGCAGCAGGCAGACGCGTTACTGGCAGAGATTGAACTGCGTAATGCGAATACGGCATCGTCTCTGGCATCGGGCAGCGCGCCAGAGTGGGATATCAACGAAGTGACAGAAGTATTGTTGCCGCTGGCGAAAGGGAAATAAATGTCCGGGGAAATGGTGTTAGCGAATAGCGTTGTGTTGTTGATCCTGCTTTTTGTCCTCTGGTGTGTCGTATTCCGATCGCGGGACGTGAAGTTTGCTTTTTTAAATCTGTTTCGCCACAAAAGGCGATCGTTTTCGACCATGGCGGCCATCATGCTGGGCGGCGTGTCGATTTTCCTGTACGGCGGGTTTATTGATTACTCTTTCTGGATTTTGAAAGAGCAAACGATTCGAACCAATATTGGTCATGTGCAAATTTATAACAAAAATTATTTTGAGACCTCCAATAAAAACAAAAGCCTGATCGACGATTATCCGGCATTAAAGAAAGCGATTCTCAACGATCCGGCTCTGGCTGAGGATATCTCGACGCTCTCCGGTCAGCTGGAGTTCACCGGCGTTATTTCACAGTATGAGAGTGAAACCTCCAGCTATTTTTCCGCGCTGGGCGTAGAACCACTACCGGCACTGAAGCTGGGCTCGTTTGATAAATTAATCACCGGCAGCGATCTGTCCCGCATCCGCACGGACGAAATCACGCTGGGAAGCGGCCTGGCGAAAACGCTGAATGCGCATTACGACGACTGGCTGGACGTGCTGGTGGTCAATACGCAAGGCGGGCAGGGCGCGCTCTCCATGAAGCTACGCGGCATCTTTGAATCCGGGATCAAAGATTACGATGACGTGGCGATGAAAATTCCGCTGGGTACGGCTCAACGTATTATGGGCACCAACAGCGTGAGTAAAGTGCTGATCCTGCTGAAAGAGGACGATACCGCCGCGTTCACGGCGAAACTGCGTGGCTTTATTGCCGAACATAACTTACCGCTGATCGTAAAAGACTGGAAAGACGCCTCGATATTTTATCAGCAGGTGGAAGGGCTGTTATCCGGGATCTATTTCTTTATTAAGCTCATTGTCGGTCTGATTGTCATCTTCATGATCGGTAATTCGATGACGATGAATATTATTGAACGCACCCGTGAAATTACGACGCTCAGAGCCATCGGCCTCAAACCGCTGCATGTGACCCGCCTGTTTTTACTGGAAGGGATTTTCATCGGCATTATCGGCGCGATTGGCAGTCTGGCGATAGGTTACGCCATTGCCAGCGTCATTAATCTGTACGGTATCGCGATGCCACCGTCGCCGGGGCAATCGCAGGGCTATACCGCATTTATTAAAACCGACAGCGTCGCGCTTAACTGGATAACCCTGGTATTGCCGATCCTGACCGCCACGGGGGCCTCGGTATTACCCGCATTACGTGCTTCACGGCTCAATATTTCGGACGCATTTAAATTCTCGTAAGGAAGCGATATGAAACGCAGTGTTATGGCCTCACTCCTTTTGGGTGCCTGTCTGTTGTCGGCAGGGGCGTATTCCGCCTCTGCCGATGACAAAGTGGTGGATATTATTCGTCGTGCGGATGAAGTCCGTTCGCCAAATAAACCCTTTCGCTACACCCTCACCATCCATGAATTTAAAACGGGCGCCACGCAGCCCGACAATAAGCAGGTGCTGGATATTTCCATGCGCTTTATGAAGCCAGAAGGTGAGATGAAAGCGGATGCCCGCTCCCTGGCGCGCTTTATTTATCCGCCGCGCGACAAGGGAAAGGTGCTGCTCTCTGACTGGTACGATTTATGGTTCTACACGCCAGAACTCCGCCGTCCTGTTCCCGTCTCTCGCCAGCAGCGTCTGATTGGGCAAATTTCCAATGGCGACGTCATTGTCACCAACTTTGAATATGCCTACGACGCCACGCTGAAGGGTGAAGAGCCTTGCGGCGAAACGCAGTGCTATAAGCTGGAGCTGGTGCGTAAATCGGCTGAAGTGACCTGGCCGAAGGTGGACTATTACGTTGAAAAAGAGGGAGATAACCGTCCTTATAAAGCCGCCTATTTCTCTCTGGACAATAAGTTAATTAAAGAAGTGCTGTATCAGGATTTCCAGATGGTATTAGGCAAAATGCGCCCGATGAAAATCGTGGTGAAAGAGGCGCGCCACGGCAAGAGCTATTCCGTCATGACCTACAGCGATGTGCGTTATGAATCGTTACCTGAATCGGCGTTCACCCGCGAGTCTATTCAGCGAGGCGCGAAATGAAGCGTACATTAACAGGCTTAACCCTGGCGCTCGCCGCGCTGCCCGTCAGCGTATTCGCGGATTGTCTGTCCGGCAGTGATGTCGCAAAGAACACGTCTGTCACGCTGTATGAGCAGGTGTCTGTCGTTAAAAAACAGATTTCGGAGTGGCGAATCAATGGCCGAAACCCGTACACCCGACACAATATCTACAACGATGCCGGGGTGAATGTCGCAAGCCGCTGTTCGCTGATTGAGGATACGCTGGACCTGGATTTATCCCTCTATGGGCTAACCTGGTATTCCCCGCGTAAGCTCGGTGCGTTTGAAGAAGATGACCGCCGTTCACGTCTGTTAATTGAGCGCCTTAAGCTGGTCTACACCCTGTCGGACAGCCTGCAGCTTGAGGTCGGGAAGCTTCCGTCCAGGCCGGGGCTCTTCTTCCTGCGCTCGCCTTCGGATCTCACGCCGCATTATTACGACGGTGCAAAACCGACGCGGCTTTACGATCCTCAGCTCCGCTCGGCTTATCAGTCTTCCTCCTGGGCTGCAACGCTGACGATGGATAACCGGGACGAGTCGCTTTCGCTGACGATGATCCCGAAGCTGGCGACGGTGGATGAATACTATCTGACCTCCGGGAACTGGTCTGCAAATCAGCGTGGCAACAGCAGTGAGTCCTGGCTGCTGAGCTATACCTCCCATGTCTTCCGTGGCCATACGCCGGGGATGCGCGTCCTGATGGGCGACTCGCTGTCGGTCGCGCTTTCAGACAGTTACAACTATACCCCACAGCTCACGTTCAATGCCGACGTGGCGTGGCATGCGGAGCAGCGCTGGCGTCATCTGTCTGAAGAGAAAAGCGCGGAGCTGGAGCGGTATCAGTTCCCCACCTCGCTGTATGAAACAAAAGAGAAACAGGGCGTTGAGTTGGCCGTGGGCGGGCAATATACCTCCGATACCTTCAACGTTTTCGGCCTGGAATACTATTACCAGAGCGAAGGCTATTCGCGTTCAGAATGGCGCAAGCAGCGCGATCTGATGACCTTTTTGAACACCGGCACAGGCTATGCACCGCTCGACAGGGCATATGATTCCTATAAATACCTGATGGCCTCCGAGATAAGCAATACGGGGAACAAAGGCATGCTGCAGGGAAAACATTATCTCAACGCCTGGTCCAGCGTGCAGTTCACGCATCAGATTACCGCACAGCCCTATTTCATCCTCAACCTGATGGATAAAAGCTCCATGGCAGGGCTGCACCTCAGCGCACCGCTGACCTTTATTGATGACCAGCTGGAAGCGTATACCGGCGTCTATTCCGCACTGGGTAGCGCAAATTCTGAGTTTGCATTCTTCGGTGATGTCGTCGGTGGTTATGTTGGCTTTAAGTACTATTTATAAGGAAATGACTATGACGCTTGATAATGCATCGCAGCCTGTCGTGCTGCTGTTTTCCGGGCAAGGGAACCCGGTAATCGGGATGGGCAGCGATCTGTGGGATCTGAATTCCACGACGAAACAGATCTGGGATTGCGCCAGCGATATTTCTGGCCTCGATCTTCGCCGACTCTGCCTTAAGGGGCCGATGAACAGATTGATCCAGACCACGGTACAGCAGCTGGCCGTCACGGCGATCAACGTATCGCTCTATAGCCTTTGCCGTGAGCGTTTCCCCAGCCTTCGGGTGACGGGGGCCTGCGGCCACAGCGTCGGGGAATACAGTGCGCTCTATGCGGCGGGGGCAGTCTCTCTGGAGACCTTATTCCGCACCCTGCATTTCCGTGCCAGCACCATGGATGCGGTGAGCAAAAAGCAAAAAGGGGCAATGATCGCGCTGAAAGGGGCGGATTTTGCCACCCTGAGCGACATCATCACCCGTTCCGGGATTGTGCTGGATATCAGCTGTGACAACACGCCGCGCCAGCAGGTTATCGGCGGGACACCGGCGGCACTGAGCGACTTCGCCCAGGTGCTGGCGGATGAGGGCTATGAGCCGATCAAACTCGGTGTCAGCGGTGCCTGGCACACGCGTTTAATGGAAGAGGGCGTCCAGCTGATGCGGGATTTCCTCGCCGGACAACCTTTCACCTCACCCGCGTATGATGTGCTGATGAACGTGACGGGCAGGATGGAAATCGTGCCGGAAAACATCAAAGAAAATCTGTCGTTGCACCTGACCCACACGGTGAAATGGAACGATTCTGTCGCCAGATTTATCAACCATTCAGAGCGTCCGCTGTTCCTGGAGATGAGTAACAAACCTTATCTCGGTCAAATGCTGAATGATTTTGCCGGTTTTAATGCCGAACGCGTCCTGCACTGCAGAAAAGCATTAGAGATGTAATGGTCGAGATATGATTCCAGATTATTTAACGTTCATTCGCTTTCAGGATAAAAGGAACCTTCTTTTTATCTCTATCGTGACCTTGATCCTGATGGGTTTTTACTGGAAAAACGCCGGGTTTTCCTTTACCCGTCAGGATGCCTGGCTGGCGAGCGGTATTTTTGCGCTGATTCTGTATAGCTTCATTGCCGATCTCAAGGCGTTCTGGGCCTATAAGTGCGTGGTCAAAAATGTCGATTTATCTGTGTTTCTGCAGAAAGAGAATAAGCCGGTGAATGCGATGATTGTCGAACCTGTAATGGTGCTCGCGATCGCCACGCTGGTTTTCGCAGGCATTATTGCGCTGATGCTCACCCTGGCTCAGCCGGGGATCGTGCTGCTGACGCTGGCCATCGTCGCGCCGTTCATCGTCTGGGGAATGTTCGCCGCGATGCGTTCGATCTACATCCGACAGGTCATCGCCTCGGCGCGGGACAAAGGGAAATATAAACGTCTGTCCCATTATGTCGCCATTGCTGTCGTCATGTCCGTCGTCATGAACCTGCTGACGATTAGCCCCTTACGGAACAGTGAACAGTTCGATCGCTATGGCCGTTACTTCACCCTCGAGTCCATCATTACCATGCTGGTGCTCTGTGCGGTGGTGCTGGCCATTAATCTGCTGTTTTTACGGTTCACGAAGCGGTATATCTTCCTGGGGCATCTTTTCCTTAACGAGATCGACCTGTTTTTCTCCCCGACGATCCCCTGGCGCAGCCTGTCCGAAAAACCTTTGTGGCTGAGGCTGGTGATGCTGGGGGGGGTGGAGTTTGTCTGGTCGGCCATGGTGGGATTGCTGCTCACGCTGCTGGGGTGGAAGGTGTGGTTTGAGGTGTACTTCCTGCTGAGCTACCTGCCTTGTCTGGCCTATTACACCCTCCACGCCTGGTGGAAATGGCATAACGATTTCATGATGTCGAGCGACATGTATTTGCGCTGGGCGGAGATCGATAAAGAAAACGCCCTCTGGTAAGACGCGAAGGGCAATAAAAAAGCCAGACCCTCAGCAATGAGGGTCTGGCTTTTTTTATCAGGTCGATACGGCTCAGGCTATCCGCATCCAGGTGAGCATCATCGCGGCGCTGGCAATGACGTTCACGTTGGAAATGTACCCGTCATAACGATTATTAATGGCGGAAAGCTGGTTGTTAAAGTGGTCGTTTTCAGCGGTCAGCACATCCAGCAACGTGCGTTTTCCCAGGTGATACCACTGCTGGTAGAACATCTGGCGCACGCGGTCAGTTTCGCCTGAGAGACGCTCGTAATCATCTGCACGCAGGAATGATGAGTCGCGTACCTGCACCTGATAGTTAATCTGATACTCCAGATCGCGGTAGCTCACTTCATATTGCTGCTGCGCCACGTTGGCTTTTGCGCGGGCCGTCATCTGAGCGGCGCGCTGAGAGCCGCCGCTAAACGCCTCCCACTCCACGTTCAGGCCGGTATACCAGCCCGCTTCGTTACCGTTACTGTCCTTGGCGGTGCTTTTGGAGACCACCCAGTTTACCTGCGGCAGCGCAGCCGATTTAATGCTTTCTGCTTCCGATTCCGCCGCGCGAACCTTGGACTGCAGGTTAAGCATCATCGGGTTCTTGTCCAGCGAGCTGATGGCGACGGATGCCGGGATAATCGTATCCTGCCAGCTCAAATTCTCTGGCAGCACAGGCTCTGCGCCAAGCAGGCGCACAAGCTTGATTTTACTGGCGCTCAGCTGATGCTCGATGTTGTCGAGACTCGCCTGAGCGGACATCAGTTTCGCTTTTGCCTGCACCAGTTCGCTTTCTCTGCCGCGGTCCGCCTGGGTGATTTGCGACAGCATGTTGACCAGCTCTTTCATGCGGCCAACATAGTTCTTCGCCACCTGTTTACTTTGCTGGTACCGACTCATGTTCATCAGCTCGGACACGGTGTTATAGGCCAGCTGCTCGCGAGAATACTCTTTGGAATAGCGGGCCGCTTTTGCCGTTTCCAGCGAGTTATCGACCTGATGGCTGATTCGTCCCCAGTCGATCACGGGGGTGTTGACGGATACCGTCCCGCTGGAGTCGCTGATATGCGTATTGTTGGACGACTGGCGGTCTCCCCCCACTGTTGTCAGCGGCGACGTTACGCCCAGCCGCACCTGCGGCATACGCTGGCCTTTGACCTGATCCACCATGTAGTCCGAGGCCAGAACCTCAGAGGAGGCCGCACGCAGCTCAGGGCTGTACGCCAGCGCTCTTGCCACCATGCTGCGCAGGAATTCCCGCGAATCATTGGTGCTGGCACCGTTGAAATAGCCGTGCGACATGCCGCTGGTGGCGCGGGGGCTTGCCGATGCGCCCTGTTGGCGAACGTTCGCGTAGGCCGGTTCGGGCTTGTAGTATTCTTTAACGGGCGGGAAGAAATCGTAATTCGTTTTCAGTGCCGCTTTGTTACTCGTACTGTTCGCGAGCGTCGGCTGAGGTGCCACAGTTTGCTGCGTCGCGGCGTAGCTTGCAGGTCGCGATGCGGGGTACGTTTGCGTAGGTACGGTTTTATGCGTACTGGCGTACTGCGACTGCGTGCGCATCGAGGGCAGCGAAGTCCGTTGAACCGTCCCCGGCGTGCTCGCGCGTACCGCAGGCTGCGCTGGCGTCTGCGCGGTGCGGGTTAACTGTGACTGTGTGCGCATCGGCGGCAGCGAGGACAGGTCTTTTTTAACCTGCGCCACGTCAGCCGCGTGGAGCGGAATGACAAAAGAAGAGCAGGGCAAACAGAGTGCAACCGCAGTGGCTACCCTGGCCCAACGACGCTCTTTACGTGCCTTAACCATAAAATTATCTCTCTCTGAATGCTTCGCGCGCTTTCAGTATCGGTTTGAGGATGTAAGACAAAATGGTCTTCTCCCCGGTTCTGATTTCAACGTTCGCCACCATGCCTGGTATGATTGGGAACTCCTTGTCTTTAACCTGCAGTGCCGCCCGATTGGTGCGGACGAAGACCCGGTAATAGGTCGAATCGCCACGTCCCTGACGCGCTTTTTCCTCATCAATCAGGGTGTCGGAACTCAGGTGCTCGACGACGCCGGTTAACCCGCCGTAAATGGCGTAGTCGTAGGCGGTAATTTTTACCGTGGCGGGCAGCCCCGGATGGATAAAGGCCACATCGGACGGTTTGATTTTGGCTTCGACCAGCAGGTTATCTTCGAGCGGGATGATGGTCATGATTTCCGCCCCTTGCTGGATAACGCCGCCGCGCGTGGTCACGCGAATGTTGTTGACGGTGCCGCGTACCGGCGCAACCACCGTGGTTCGGTTCATCACATCCTGCCGCCCGCGCAGGATCTCTTCCGCCTGTGCCAGTTCAGATTCCAGCCGGTTAAGCTCGCTGTTGGCGTCGGAGCGGAAACGGTTGGTCCGCTCCGCGATCTGCAGGCTGAACTCGTTGGCCTGACGCTTCAGGCGCAGGATCTCCACATCTGACATCAGCCCTTTACGGGCCAGCGGCTCTGACAGGCTGACCTCGTTTTGTGCCAGGGACAGGCTGCGCTGTAAGGCCTGAACGCTCTCGTTCAGGGTTTTGAGGCGCGCGTTATAGGCCTGGGTTTCATCACGCACGATAGACTCAATTCCGGCGATATCGGGCGGGAAGGACAACGGCGTGTCGTAAGCTTCCGCGCGGAGACGGGCAATGCTGCCCTTAAGTCCCTGCACTTTAGAGAGGGATTCACCGTAGCTGGCCCCGGCGCGGGTCGGGTCAATTTTCAGCAGAATTTGCCCTTTCTCGACGATATCCCCCTCCTGAACGTTAAGCTCCTCAAGAATGCCCCCTTCCAGGCTCTGAATGAGCTGCTCGCGGCTGGCCGGGATCACTTTGCCATCGCCACGGGTGATCTCCTCAACCCGGGCGAAATGTGCCCACACCAGCGACACCACCACCACCAGGGCGATGGTGTAGAGCATGATCATGCTGAACGGGGTTTTCTGTGCGATCAGCGCGCCCTGCAGGTCATTCATGAATTTCAAATCGTCTGCTTTGACCTTTCCTGTGGCCTGCGGTTTTTGCACTGCCAGCTGCGTTTTCCCGCCGTTGCTGTCTACCTTTCTCAACGCCGTGGGAGATGCATCCGTCCCGGAGTCGGCCTCTCCCTTTGAGGCGTTATGATTCACTTCGTCCTCGTTCATCATCCATTTACACCTTGTTTCTGTTGCTTCTCTTCAACCGAATGCATCGCTTGTTTTTTCTTCATCACATTCTCATTCAGGCTGGCCATCACCTGATCTTTTGGCCCGTCTTTCACGACATGCCCGTCTTCCAGCACAATCAGACGCTCAACCAGGCTCAGTACCGACATGCGATGGGTCACAATGATCAGCGTTTGCCCTTGCGTCGCCTCTTTGAGCCGACGCAGGAACAGCGTTTCGGTCATGGCATCCATTGAGCTGGTGGGTTCATCCATCAGCAGAACCTTCGGGCGCAGCAGCAGGCAGCGGGCCAGGGCGACAAGCTGTTTTTGTCCACCGGAAAGGCAGTTGCCCATTTCGCCAATTGGCATGTCAAAACCCAGCGGGTGTCTGGCGGCCACGTGATCCAACCCGGTCAGACGCACGACGCGCAGGAATTCCTCCGTGCTTACGCCGGGGTTGCCAATGATGATGTTGTAGCGCAGCGTGCCGAAAAAGAGACGGCAATCCTGGCCGACATAGCCCACCGCGGCTCGCCAGTCCGCCGGATCGATCTGGGTGGCATCTACGCCGTCAATGAACATCTGGCCGCTGCTTTGTTGATACAGGCGGGCCATCACGCGCAACAGCGTCGATTTTCCGCTGCCGATTTTGCCCAGCACGGCGATTTGCTCACCGGCTTCAACATTGATGTTGATGTTGTCGAGGATGCGCGGCGCAACCATCATGCCCGGCACCGGATAGGTAAAGCCCACCTTGTTGAGGCGCATGCTGCCGGTGAAATTCGGCGTCGGCAGATAATTGAGCAAGGCATCGCGGTCGGTCGGTGTTTCCATCAGCTGGTTCAGCGATTTCAGCGCGGTTTTGGCATGCTGATAGCGCAGCGCTAACCCGACAACCGACGCCAGCGGCGCAAGCGAGCGGCTGGAAAGGATCACCACCCCAATCATCGCCCCCATCGACAGCTCGCCAGCGTGAATGAGATACACGCCAAGAACGACGATGCAGACCGTCGTGATTTGCTGCACGAAAGAGACAAAGTTGGTCGTCAGCATCGAGAGATAACGCGTTTTCATCGACGACGCGGCTGCCAGAGCGCTGAAATCATCCCAGCGTTTTTGCATCACCCCTTCGCCCTGTGCCGCTTTCAGCGCTTCCAGCCCTTCAATACTCTCAATCAGCAGACCCTGCTTCAGTGAGATTTCGCGGACGTTCTCTTCCATGTAGCGGCCCAGCGGCCACTGGATGATGATGCTGACAATCAAAATCAGCGGCATCGCGACTAACGGCACGATCGCCAGCGGGCCGCCAATCAGGTAGATGACGAACATGAAGAGGGCGCAAAACGGCAGGTCGGACAACGTTGCCAGCGTTGCTGAGGTAATAAAGTCGCGCACGGCCTCAAAATCACGCAGTTGGTTGGCAAAGGTGCCCGAGGACTGTGGCTTGTACTCCATTCGCATCGACATCACCTGACGGAACAGTTTTGCCCCGAGTATCAGGTCCGCTTTTTTCCCGGCGATGTCGATCAGGTAGGCTCGAATTTGTCGGCTACAAAATTCAAATACAATGGCAATAACCACGCCAATCGCCAGCGACCACAGCGTTACGTAGGCCTGCGTGGGAATGACGCGGTCATAGACGTTCATGGTAAAGAAGGTGCCTGCCAGCGTGAGAATGTTCGCCAGCAGTGCGGCCAGCGCCGCGCTGTAGAAGTAGTGGCGGTAGCGCCATAGCGTCGAATAGAGCCAATGCCCTTCCGCCTGAGCCTGCGGCAACAGCTGGTCGTCTGCACGCTCGTCCAGCGTCGGCTTGCGCGTCGTGACGAGGGCATAACCGCCGTAGACGTCGTTTAACTCCGCCTCCGTCACGACAACGGTTCCTTCGTTTTCCGGTACCACAATCTTATAAGTATGTTCTCCGTGCTTTCCGTTACGCGCGGTAAGAATGCAATAGGTCCCGTCTTTACGTGCTATCAGTAAAGGAAATAGCCACGAGGAGAGGGTGCTCAGATCGCGCTTAACCCAACCGGCCGATATTCCCATCTGGTCAAGCATGCGCAATGCCATTTCTGGCTCAAGCTTGTCGCTTTTTGGCAGGCCAGCATAGAGGACTTCTTTGCTGGCAAACTTAGCATGGTGTGTACAAAGCCATTCAACACCCCACAGAAGGGAAT